>CAZQLX010000019.1:13714-16018 GCA_964594495.1 Candidatus Woesearchaeota archaeon
TTCTAATATTATGGGATTAGTAAATAAAGGTGCGACTTCATTTCATGCTTCGGAGGATATTTGGCAAGATCCTTTGAAAATAAGTTCTGACATGAGTTCTGAGCAATTAAACGAAATAAAAAAAGGATGGGACTTATTAATTGATATTGACTCTCCTTTTTTAGATTGCTCTCAAATTGCAGCTAAACTCATTATTGCTGCGTTAGAACATCACGGGGTCAAGAATTATGGACTGAAGTACTCGGGAAGTAAGGGGTTTCATATAATTGTTCCTGGAAAAGCTTTTCCAAAAGAATATAATGAAAAAGAAACAAAAAATATGTTTCCGGAATGGCCGAGAGCTATATCGGAATATTTGATGGACTACATAAGAAAAGATTACAATAGGCAGGCTTCTGAAATTTTAACTGACTTCGAGGCTATAAAAGAGAGAACTAATTTATCTAAAGAAGACCTTGTTGAAGTACATTGTTTAAATTGTAATAGGGCGGCTAGTAAAGGAGAAATAACAAAATTTAAGTGTGATACTTGTTCAATGGAAGCAGAAAGAAAAAACGCAAAGCTGACAAAAAGAAGATTAAGATGCTTGAATTCTGACTGCGCAGGAATTTTAGAAGTGAAAGAAACTGAAGAATATTACTATTGTGAATATTGCAAAGATCCGGAGCATGAAAATATCTCCTTAGATTCAAATAAACATCCAGATATGTTTGAAAAAGTACAAGGCGTTAGCGCTGCTAAAGTAGCTAGCTTGGATTTGGTATTAGTTGCCCCAAGACACTTGTTTAGAATGCCTTATTCTTTACATGAGAAGACGGCCTTAGCAAGTGTAGTTATAACAAAAGAACAACTTGAGACTTTCACTCCAAAAGATGCTGATCCATTAAAAGTAAAAATAATAAAATACCTTCCTGATAGCGAAGAAAACGAAGGAAAAAGATTATTGTCTTCTGCAATTGATTGGAAAAAAGAGAGAGTTACCATTGAAGAAAAAAATGTTGTAAAATATAAAGATAGAAAATACGATCAAATTGATATCAAAGGAGTTACAGAAGATATGTTTCCTCTGCCAATAAAGAAATTACTCAAAGGATTAAAAGATGGAAAAAAAAGAGGATTATTTATTTTAATTACATTTTTACGATCTTTGAATTTCTCTACTGATTACATAAGCGAAAAAGTAAGAGAATGGAACAAGAGGAATGAACAACCTTTAAAAGAAGGATACGTTAAAAGTCAGTTGGATTGGCATTTTAAGCAAAGAAAAAAGATACTCCCTCCGAACTATGAAAATGAAGGATTCTATAAAGATCTAGGTTTAATTGATAAAAAGCCTGATGTAAAAAATCCAATAGTGGAAGTTATAAGAAAATTGCGGAGGAATTGAAACATTTTTAAAGAGAATATACGTGTTTTCCCCATGAGAAAAAAAGAGATGATTTGCTTAGTGTCTGTTGTTTTTCTACTAATGTTTCTAAGTGTCGTTACGGCTACAAACCATACAGTAGAATCTGACGATTTGCAAAGTGATGATAAAATTGATCTTGCATATAGCTGCTTGGAAGATAAGATATCAAATAGAACTATTTCTTTACAAGAAGCTATATTTTCTACTCTTGCTCTAGGGAGTAGAAGCAATTTAAAAGATAAAATTGAAAATGAAAAGAAAACAAATGATCCATGCTGGCCAAAAGCAGGGTGTACATTAAAAGAAACTGCCCAAGTTGCATTGGCTTTGGATAGAAGTGGAGGAAATGAAGGAGAAGTTGTTGAATGGTTAAAATCTAAAAACGCAACCTTAACTGAATTAAACTGGTATTTACAAATTGATATTACTGATCAAAAATCCACGGAATGCACGATAAGATATGACAACACGGAGAAAAAAGTAAATGTTTTAGACAACATGCAACTCCAAACAGATAGCGGTGGATGTTTAAGTGTTTCAGGAAATGGATACTGGTTGAGAATAAGCGACAGTTGTTATACTAAAAAGTTTGATATAAGTTGTAAAGAGGATTTTATTACAAACTTACTTTATAGTAAACAAAATGGAGAAACAATATATGTGTCATCAAAAACTAATTCTGCTGCATCATTAGGAACAACAAGCGAGCAAATAACCGCTAAGTGCTTCAAAACTGGAGGGAATTGTGATTATGAAGGAAGCTTGTGGGCTGCTCTTGCATTACAACAATTGGATGAAGAGGTCTCACCTTATGTGCCTTATCTTCTTGCCTTAGCAGAAGATAATAAAAAGTATTTTCCAGATACGTTCTTATATATTTTAGTCGGTGGCGATGA
>CAZQLX010000020.1:0-15953 GCA_964594495.1 Candidatus Woesearchaeota archaeon
CCAGAGACGAGGAAACTTCATATAAAGAGAATAATTGTTGAACTTTTGGAAGGCAAGCGTAGACCGTGTTGTTGGGCTGGGTGTATGCATAGAAAAAAAGATTAAAAATTCATTAAATTTTTATAATAGTATGACTTGTAGATAAAATGAAGAAAGAAAATATATACAAAAAAAGTATGCATGTTGTACTGGCAACAATTACAATATTACTAGTTCCACTCATTGCTATGCAGTTTACTAGCGAAGTTGTTTGGACAATAATGGATTTTGTTGTAGCAGGAGGAATATTACTCGGATTTGGTCTTTTGTATGTGAAAGTTACTAATAATATGAAAAGTATTAAGAAAAAATTTATTGTTGGTGGTATATTCTTAGCTGTATTGTTTGTAATTTGGGTACAACTTGCTGTTGGAATTATATAATCCATTATTATGACTGTTTTATAAATTGAATAGCTTTTTATAATATATAATTCTTTAAATGTAATGAAAAAAGGTGTAATCATTTCTATAGTTGCTGTAATTATAATTTTAGCTATTATTTTTGTCTTTTTTATTAATCACGATCCTTCTTCAGACAGAATTAATGATCCAAATCGCAATCAATTACCTAACACTTTTAATAACAGTCAATTACCTTATGAAGAAAGTAATTCAAATAAAAATAATGAAATAGATACTGAAAACTGTAATGTGCAATTTACCGAATATCTTATAGAACCTTCATATGTACAGAAATTAGGACAGATAGGTGTAGTTCACGGATCAGGAAAAAACATAGTTGAAAGATCTTACATAAGCATTAAAAATGAATTTTATGAACAAAAAATTCCTATTTATTCTCCTACTGATATGACTCTTCAATCGGGAGCGCGTTATAAAATATCTCCGGACCCAAATTATATGGAAGACTACGTACTAAAATTTGATGCGGGCTGTAAAGTAGAAGTTTTGCTCGGGCATCTTAAAGATGTTATTGAACCTATTAGGAATCAATTAACTCAACTTAAGAATGATAGTAGAGAAGATCAACTTAAGCCAATTAAATTCAAAGCAGGGGATTTAATCGGCTATTATTATCAACAATCGAGTGGAGGAGTAGGTGGATTTGATTTTGTTGTAAGAGATAGAAAAATAATTAATAAATTCATTAATCAGGAAAGATATTCTAATATGAGAGCAGATAATTTGATTAGTGGTGTCTGCCCTTATGACTTCTACAGTGGAGAAAAGAAAGAAGTATACTATAATTTACTTGGCGGTGCTGGGGGAACTTTATTTAAAATTAAAAATTGCGGAAATGCTTCAAGAGATGCTATTGGAACTATAAGCGGAATGTGGTTTTTGGATAAAGAAATTACTGGCTGGATTTATGATTATTATATGGATGGAGAATACGGGAGTCCGGTTTCAGTGGTTGGAGACGAAGAGAGCATTCATATAGGAAATTTAGGACAGCAATCAGCTATTATACGAATTTATTCAAATAATCCTACATATAAATTGCCTGAAGAAGTGAAAACAGAACATTGCTATCAAATTTATCAAACTTCTTCGCAACCTAGTGGATATATTTATTTCAAAATTGTTGATAACGCAACAGTAGATATTTTCTATAGTTCTTCTGGTAATTGTCCGAGTAGTTTCCCATCTGGGGGAAAGAGATATTATAAGTAAAAAAGGCGAATATAATGATAAGAATTATTTTTGAACATCATCCAAAGAAAGGGCAAGAAAATGAGTTTATTAAACAATGGCAGAAGGGAAGTAATATAATCCAGAAACAAGCAGGAGCAAGAGGGAGTAAACTATTCCGTAAATTAGATGATCCGAGGACTTTTTATGCAATAGCAGAATGGGAAAGTAAAGAAGATAGAGATGCTGCTATAGAGAAAATTAAGGAAGAATATTCAAATGCAGATGAAATTCTTAAAGGGCATGAGAAATATTTAGATGGTTATCTTGTACTTGGCGTTTTAGACTGTATTGCTGAATCTAATCCTCCTAAGATAAAGAAGGAATAATATTTAAAGCATGCTTGCTCTATTGTATTATGAAAAGAGTAAAAAAAGAAGAATGTGATTATGATCGCTGTTGTTCTGGACATAAAGAAAAACATATAGGTAGTGCAGTTTATTGCTTAGGTTTTATTGGTGCTGCAATTTATTATATTTCAACTGCTTCCAGCACGGGTTGGGCTTTCATAGGTTTCTTAAAGGCAATTGTGTGGCCTGTATTTCTTGTTTTTGAAGCATTAAAGTTCCTAGCAATTTAAGTATAAATATTGTAGGTATTGGTGGATCGATAACAGATATGTTTTTTCTTCTCTTTAATACCAAGATCTAAATTCTTGCATTTCTTAGGAGATTAGCATTTACAACAACGCTTATAGATGATAGGGCCATGGCTAATTCGGCAAAGATTGGATTTAAAATGCCTGCTACGGCGACCGGAATAGCTATTACGTTATATCCAAATGCCCAGAAAAGGTTTTGTTTTATTTTTCTAAATGTCGCTTTTGACAGATTAATTGCTTGAACAACTCCAATTAAAGAACCTTTAACTAGTACAATATCGCCTACTTCTATTGCGATATCGCTTCCCGAGCCCATCGCAATGCTAACATTACTTTGTTTAAGAGCAGGAGCGTCGTTAATTCCATCGCCTACAAATGCAACCATACCTCGTTTTTGCAATTGCATGACTTTCTTTGCTTTTTCTTCTGGAAGAACGTTTGCAATGACTTCATCAATTCCTACTTGTTTAGCAATCGCTTTAGCAGTTGTTTCATTATCTCCTGTAATCATGACAGTTCTATACTTTCTTTTCTTCAATGCGCTAATCGCTTTAATAGAATCATCTTTTACTGCATCGGCAACTGCAATCGCCCCAATAACTTTAACATTTTCTGCAACAATCATGGTGGTTTTTCCTTCTTCTTCCCATTTTTTAATTTGATTCTCTAGTGTTTTGAAAGAAATATTTTTTTCATTCATTAGCGTTCTATTTCCAATAACTATTTTTTTACTTCCAAGCTTTCCTTCCAAACCTCTACCTCGCACTACTGAAAAATTTGTGAATTTTTTATAATTTTTAAGGTTCGCTTTTGTGACGATGGCTTTGGCAATCGGATGTTCACTGAGATGTTCTAAACTTCCTACAATTTCCCAGAAATAATCTTCTTTTATTTTACTGGTAAAATTAGTTACCTCTGGTTTTCCTTTAGTTATTGTTCCGGTTTTATCAAATGCAATTATTTTTACTTCTTTCATTGTTTGAATGGCTTCTCCCTTTCTGATTAAAATTCCACGTTTTGCACCCATTCCAGAACCAACGGTAAGGGCAATTGGTACTGCAAGCCCTAATGCACATGGACACGCGATAACAAGGACAGAAATAGCCACTCCAAGAGCTTTACCCCAGTCATCGGATAAAAATGCCCATCCTAATAGTGTCAATACAGCGAGGATTAATATTGCCGGAACAAAAATATTTGTTACTTTGTCGGCAACTCTTTGAATAGGTACTTTTGTTCCTTGAGCTTCTTCAACAAGATTGATTATATGTGCTAAGAACGTATCTTTACCGATTTTGGTTGCTTTTACATAGAGAATGCCATCTTGGTTAATAGTAGCTCCAATAATTGTATCTTTTATCTTCTTTTCAACAGGCATACTTTCTCCCGTGATCATACTTTCGTCAACCGCACTTTGTCCTTTAATAATAATGCCATCGGTTGGAATTTTTTCTCCCGGTCGAATGACTAAGATATCTCCGAGTTTTACTTCATTTATTGAAATCTCAAATTCTTTTTTTCCTCTTAGAATTCTTGCTTTTTTCGCCCCCAATTCGAGAAGTTTTTTTATCTCTTGAGTTGCTCTACCACGAGCTTTGGTTTCAATATATTTTCCAGCAATAAATATGGCCATAATCATAGCAGAAACACCAGAATAATCTTGAACGTTAATGAAAAACGCTAAAATACCTGTTGCATAGGCTATAACTGTTCCCAATGCGATTAAAGAATCCATGCTAAAGTAAAAACTGATAAATCCTTTTGTGCCTGATTTAATAGTCTGCCATCCGAAAAAGAAAATTACCGGAAAAGCAATAATTAGAATAACGAGAGAGGTGCCTTCACCAAAAAGCATAATTTCAAAAAATCTTTCGAGGACCATAAGTATCGCAATTGGAATTGCGAACACCCAGGCACCCCATAATCTTCTCTTCCAAAGACGCATCTCTTGTTGCTCAAATGATTCTTTATGTTTATGTTCCATGATTATTCTGACTTAATTTCTAGCGCCTTATATCCTGTTCTCATAACTGCTTGTTTTAATGATTCTTCAGAAACAGAGTCTTCAGCTTCGACAATGCTCTTATTAGTCATTAAGCTAACCGAAACATTTTTTACCCCTTGAACTTTTCTTAAACTTCTTTCGACGTTTCCTGCGCATGAGGCGCAGTGCATTCCAGAAATGGTTATTTTATATTTTTTCATTTTCTCCTCCTTTCATTTTCAGTAATTTGCTTAGTTAACCATAATATAAACAAAACTAGAACAATTACAATTAGAATCATAACAATTCCGCCGAATATCCACATAAACCCAAATCCTCCGTAATATCCGTTCATCATTCCATACATTCCGCCATAATTTCCAAAGCCCATCATTGAAAATCCACCCAGAACTAACAAGACAAGGAAGATGATTACTACTGCGATAACAATATTGTTTTCTCTATTCATTTTTGAGCTCCCAATTTTTTATTTGAATAACAAATAATTCTTGCAATACATGAATGAATTGTTTTACAAAAAGTTTCACATTTTTCAATCCAACGCTGTTCCTTATAGTCGAAACAGCAATCTTCACATCTATATTTACTTAACGTATTATTTCCCACTTTTTTCATCTTTCTCTCCCTCCATCTTTTCCATGCAAGATATGAATGCAATATTGAGACATGTGCTTGTCAATAAGAGTCATTAGGGGTTTTATCGTCTCATCATTTAAATAATAATATCTATATTTGCCTCTAATTTCTGATTTAACGAAACCGCATCTCTTTAATCTTGCTAAATCATGTGAAACTGCTGTTTGATCTAAATTTAACTCTTTGATAATCTCGGAAACATTTTGTTTTCCGTGTCTTAAGAAATTGATAATCTTTAATCGTGATTCGGAAACAAGTGTCCCAAAGAAGATTTTATATGCACCATAGACATCATGCTCATAGTATCCTTCTTTATGTACGTTTTTTAATATGTTTGCATTTGTCATATGTTTAGTGGATACATATTACTATTTAAATGTTTCTAATGAATTCAGATAAGTTTTTAACCTCATCATCCTGTCAGTTTTATGAAAAAACTCTTACTATTACGAAATAAAACAAATGATATCATTTATCAAAAACTTGTAAAGCCAGTTTGTTTTATGCATGATGCTGAGAGAGTACATAATTTCTTTATTAAAACTGGAAAGATATTGGGAAATAATTTTGCTACAAAAAAGGTCATCTCTTTGGTCTTTAATTACCAGAACCCCAAATTGGAACAGGAGATATTGGGAATAAAGTTTAGGAATCCTGTTGGATTGTCTGCAGGATTTGATAAAAATGCTGAGTTAATAAGTATTATGGAAGATGTTGGGTTTGGTTTTGTAGAGGTAGGAAGTATTACTGCATTACCTTGTAAGGGAAATGAGGGAAAAAGGATTGATAGAATTAGTGATAAGAGGAGTTTATGGGTAAACTTTGGGTTAAACAATAAGGGTGTTGTGGAGATTACAGAAAGATTGCAGAATCAAAGGTGTAAAATTCCTTTTGGGATAAGCATAGCGAAAACTAATTGTAAAGAAACAGTTGACCCGGAGGTCGGAGTTAAAGATTATATTACCTCATTGATCAAATCGAAAGATGTTGGGAATTATTACACTTTGAATATTAGTTGCCCTAATGCTTATGGGGGACAGCCTTTTGCAAATCCTAAATTGTATGAAATGCTATTAAATGAAGTTGATAAACTGAATGTGAACAAGCCAATATTTGTTAAATTATCTCCGGATCTAAACAAGCAAACAATTAATAAGATTTTAGAAATATCTAAAGAACATAAAGTTGACGGATTTATATGTACAAACCTTACTAAAAAACATAAAATGGGAAATGGAGGTCTATCTGGAAAAATTGTTGCAAAAAAGGCAAATGAACTGATTCGATATGTTTATAAAAAAACGAAAGGAAAGTATGTTATAATTGGCGTCGGAGGAATATTTTCGGCAGAAGATGCCTATAAGAAAATTAAGTTGGGGGCGAGTTTGGTTCAACTAATTACTGGAATGATATACAATGGCCCTGCGCTAATTTCTGAAATTAATTATGGATTGGTAAAATTGCTTGAAAGAGACGGTTTCAAAAATATCGGTGAAGCGGTTGGAATTGATAATTAATTTGTTCTATTTAAAATCCATAAGCTTATTGTCAAAATGATGATTATTAATATTTGAATCTCTATTCCTTGAAGAGGAAGACTAGCGAAAGATAAGCTTACTCCGACAAGACTGAAAATAAGCGGAAAGAGACCGGTTATACATAAAGGACAAACTCCAACTAGTAACCCTCCGATTGTGCCAACACTTGCAGCGGTTGCCCCATTAATACATCTTTGTCTTTCCTTAAATTTGATAAAAGTATAAACTGCAGTTAAAGATACTAGAAATGCGATGATTATCGTCAAAATGATTGAGGTCGATAGCTTTGCCCAACTTAAAGTTGAGGAATATTTTACTAGTAATGGAATCGTGTTGTAAAATCCACTTATAGATAAATTAATTATAATGTAAAGAACAAAAATTCCTATGGTTCCGTAGATATAAGGTTTTTTGAAAACTATCATTCGACAATCAATGTGCCGTATCCCATCCCCATTGTACATGCGAATCTATATGTTCCTTTCTGATTTGGGGTAAAGTCGATTGTCTCTTGAGGCGTTTTTAGATATTTTGTTATTCCGAAATCTTTTATTGTGAATGCACGAAGGCATCCTTTTACACTTGAATCAAGAGAAATACTTACTGGCTGATTTACCTTTACTTTTATCTGTTGGGGATAATAGTTCAGGTCTTTTTCACTAATTACTACTTTCTGAACTTGAGCTGAAGGCAGATTATCATTTGTATTCTGAGTAATAATATCAGTATCTGTTCTCCCTCCACCAAACATAAAAACAGCTGCAATCGCAACAATTATTACAATTCCTAAAATAATTATCCAGTTTTTCACAAGTGTTCTCCTATTTCAGCGTTTAAATATCTTATGAAAATGAATTTCATCCGAATACCCCGCTTCTGGGACCGAAGACCATGAGCCAGATTGTTATTGCAGATAAAATGACACTTATTACAATCGTTACGATGTGATCTTCAATGAGTTGTCTTGGTGTTTCTTTGGTTTCTTTAAAGATAAGATAATTTAATCCGATACAAATTGCTGCTCCGATAATGAAAACAATTACTGATGCAGCCATAAGGTGATCATTAAATAGCATAAATGCTGTCATTGCTCCCATTAATCCTCCCATGAAACCGGCCATTGTTCCTTCCATTATGCCCATAATTCCACAGCATTTTCCGGTCCATATTCCTAAAATTATTCCGATTCCTATTCCAACCATTCCTCCAATAAACATTCCATTTGTAGAGGCTATATAAAATCCGGGTAGGAAGCCGGCAATCATCCCGGAAGTCATTCCAATCATCATCCCACTCATACAAGATAGTTCTCTGTAAGCTCTAACCTGTCTTATAGTTGGCATTAGTATTGCAAAACTTAATATCGCAAAAAATAGGAAAAATCCATACTTTGGCATGAAATCTGTTACTCTTCGTAATATCATAAAGTACAATAGAATAAAAATAATAAAAGAAGACAAAAGCGAATAAAATACTGTTTTAATCAGTTCTCCTTCTACTCTTGATCCATTTAGTTCCTTTATAAATTCTTTAAAACTCATAAACATATGAAAAAGAGGACTTATATAAATTCTTTTGTGAAACTAGTTTCAATACAAAAACTTCTTAAATGAGCCAACTTTAGTATAATTATGGAAAATAAGTATGTAGGGTACTTAATTATTGGTATTTCTATTTTAATTGTTATCGTGATTTTTATGTTTAATGCGGCACTTAAAGAAATTATTATTACTTCCTGCGGGTCTGAACACTCACTAGTATGTCCAATGAATAATACTGTTAATCAACAGACATATATTGCGCTAGGAATAGTTGGACTGCTTATAATCGTGGGTCTTTTGCTCATATTTTCTAAGCCTCAAAAGGAAATTATATTCAAGACAAGAACAATAGAAAAGAAAACTCCAAAGAAAGAATATGATACCTCTGAATTAAGACCTGATGAAAAGCAGGTACTCGACTTAGTTCAAAATAATAAAGCAATTTTTCAATCAGATTTAATTGATAAAACTGGATTTGGTAAAGCCAAAATGACGCGTATTATCGATAGATTAGAAGGAAAAGGTTTTGTTGAAAGGAAAAGACGCGGAATGACAAATGTAGTTGTGATTAAAGAATAATTAACTATATTGCTTTAAAGAGGGAGCTTTGATCTTTGATTATCGCCGACATTCCAAGTTCCTTTATAGATATAAACTTGAGTGTTTGTTCCTTTGTTAGGAGTTGTTACAAATGCTCTTGGTGTTTCAGCTAATTCTTCTCTATCATATCCAATTAAATTAAGCTTACTGTTTTGTGAAGCATAAGGATTTTTAGGATGTTGGGTTATAACTCTTAATCTTAATGCATCTGGATTTCTTGCAGGAGGATTCTGATCATCGTAAAGAGGATATTTTACTCCGGTTTGAATGTTTGTTGGAAATGGTGCTAAGTCTGTAGACCCTGCGATTCTTGGATTTCCTTGAACTGAGTTAACATAATCCACTGCTGAATCTTGTGTAGGATATCTAGGAGGAAGAGGGATACCTAGAGAAAAGTCCGGTCTATTTGTCTCTATTGCTACAGTTCCAAGTGGTCCTGCGGGAATTGGTGAATAACTCTCTGTTATTCTTTCGACGGTGTTTGTTTCTGAATATGGAATAGGTGCAATTGGGCCTTTACATCCTCCACATTTTTTAAGTAAAAGAGCACTTCCTCCGAGCACTCCTATTAGAGGTAGTAACCAAAGCCATTTCCAATTTCTTTTCTTCTTTTCTTTAGGTTGAACAGGAGTAGGTGTTATAGGTTGAACTGGAAGTATTGGTTGTACTGGACCCACATAAGGTGCAGGTTTAGGTTTGTAGGTAGACGCATTTGTTGGTCCCCAAACAATTGTGTGTGGAAGAGTAAGTGTTCCAGGAAGATTTCCTTCACGTTGAGTTCCACCTAAGTAATATTCAGGATAACGATGATCTTTTACATGAGGTGCAAAATTGTTTTCTCTTGCGGCTTTGTTTATAACCGTGTAAGATCTTTTCATTGATCGTGTGTGAGGAACTCTTGATTTTCCTACTTTCTCTTGAGAAGATGTTTTCACTTCAGGAGAATCGATTTCTGATGTTGGACTAGATGTATCATATTCTGGAGTTATTAATGTATGACTAAGATCTCCTTCATAAATTGGTGCTGATTGAGAAGGTGTAACTGTTTTGACAGTTTCTTTAGTTCTTTTAGCTTTTTCAGCTAAAGTTGATTCTGATTCAGCAGAAAGTAAAAGAGGCATTCTTTTCTTTAATCTTTCAATAAGTTTTTGTCTGAATTGAGTTAATCCGGCGTCATAGCTTTCCGTTGCTTTTTCTTTAACACCGCTATAATCAGTTGTTAATCCTCTTTGGATGCTTTTTACAATTTGAGCTGCAGATCCTGCTCTCTTTATTTTTCTTTCAAGACTAGATGCTTCTTTTTGGACTAAAGAATCATGAAGTTCTCTTATGGAAGCATACTTTTTATCATATTGATCTCTAATTCTTTCATCTAATTTAATATTTGAACGTAATTTTGCTCTTTCGGATTTTGAGATGTCAGCTTTTGAAGCATAAGTTCCTGCTTGCTCTAAAATTTGATGTTCTTCACTTAAGGCAACTTGAGTCCATAGTCCCCAATTACCAAGCCAATTATCTAAAGATGTGGTTAATTGAGATCTTGGGGTCATGTAAGCTTTTCTAAGTTGTTCAGGATCCAGAACATCTATGCCTTTAAGTTGAGGTCTTCGAGAAACGATTCTATCATAGTGTAAATCTAACATCTTTTTTAATGCTATAGATTCTTCTGCAGATACAACCTTTTCAGAAATATAATCAACTAAGCTTACAGCTCTGTCAGATAGTTTTCCGCCTTTTTTATTACCTAAAATTAAGGCTCCTTCGTGGAGAATTTCTGAATCTTGTTTTGATTCTTGAACGAATTCAGTATATAAATTAACGAGTTGACCTTGGTATGTAGGTCTTACTACTCTTGATTTTGAGTTTGTTCCCTTTTTCTTATTTGAGGTTGTCTTTTTCATAAAAACATAATAAAGAGGTAGTATTTAAATCTTTCTATTTTGTTACTATTACATAGGTACTACAAAATGAGATAGAGTGCTACTACTTTTATAGGCGAAAATAAAGATAAAATTTTATATAGAAGTTTTAGCTCCCTTTTTAATGAAAAAATTTTTGATAGGTATTTTATTAGTTTTATGCGTTTTAAGTGTGGTCCATATAGCTACAAGTATAAATCTTGGTAATGGAATTACCCCTACTATTGATATAGATAATTCTAATAGTGATGACGAAGATGATAACGATCTTCCGAATGACGATGAAGATGACGAAGATGATAACGATCTTCCGAATGACGATGAAGATGAGGAAGATAATGATGAAACCGACTCGGATACAGATGAAGAAGATGACTCTGATATCGATGAGGAAGATAATGATGAAAACACTGAAATTGAAGATGATTCGGATGATTCAAATGATGAAGATGACATAATAGAGCTTAATCCAAATAGAAACACCTCGAGTACAACTGACGATGGCGATGAGGAAGATAATGATGAAAACACTGAAATTGAAGAAGGAAACGATGAGCTTCAACTAAGTGAAAAAGATAATAAGATCTTTGTTGTTAAGGGGAATATGGAAATAGAATCAAGGATCAAGGTATTTGTAGAAAAAGAAGATGGAGGGGATACTTATTTGAAAGCTTACTTATCTGATGAAAATGAAGCACTTTTAGAGGTTTTTCCTGACGAAGCGTATGAAATTGCGAATGATGAAAATATAAGCTGTGAAAACTGTAAAATTCAGATTGTTGAATTAAAGGACAAAGAAGGGAGTCGGGCAGTTTATCAGTTTAATATTGAAAATGATAATGGATTTTTGAGGTTTTTCGGAATTAATGATAAGTTTAATGTAGATGTTGAAAACGGGGAAATATTGAAATAAGTTAAAATAAGTCGGAACAAGATCTAAAATATCCGCAACGTTTACATTTTAGTTTACAACCTCGTTCTTCCATATTATTTCCACATGATTCACATATTTGATAATTGTTTTCTTCTTTTTGAAAATCTAGAAAAGGCTCTTTTTGCATGATAAATTAAAAAAATAGAATTATTTAATTATTTGTATTTTTCTAATGCGATTTTTCCGAAAGTACGTGTTGTTTTAATAGGATGGGCTACAAAATGAAAGGGTATCGAAGTAATGATAGGAATTTTATGAGTACACAACTCTGCAGGCCCATCAAGGCTTCCTCTTACAAATGTTCTAAAATCTCCACGAGATAATGTTTCCATAAAGAGAGGCATGGAGAAGTTATCAATAATTTTCTTATTTACTACATTTCCTGCTGCTAAAGATTGAGTAATGTAATGTCCATCAGGATCATAAGGGCCTTTGATTATTGCTTTATTAAGAGCTTTTTTTAATTCCTCATTTTTATGGGGGTTTTCTGAGGCATTATGTGCTGCGATACTATTGACTTTGCGTTGATGATATAAATCGATTGCTCTATCGAGACCAACAGAAAATCCCTCTGAGTTGGCATGTGGAATATAGGAAAACCCATGATACTCTCTAATGCCTTCTAGTGTTTTTTCTAAAGGTTGACCTGGAATAATTAATGGCCCGATACCAAATGCGACAACATCCGCTTCATTTCCTGGTGTGCCGGTTCTAACTTCTTGGGAATGTAAAAGTATTAATCTTTCTCCGTCATTTTTTCTTCTAACTGACATCCATCCTTCCATGAACTTTATGTCTATTTCATAATCTCTAGTTAATTGTTTAATGTCTCCTAGATGTCCGAAATATCTATTATCTATTCCGCTTGTGAGAGTATGACAAGAAGATAAGGCTCCGATTCCCACGCGATTGGCAAAATAAAATTCAACAATGTCTCTTAATTCTGGAAGTGGTAAAAATAATTCATATAGCTCTTCGTGAGCTTGTACTTGCCACTCTTTTCCCTTCTTAGAACCATAGCTATTAAAATGAGGATGTGTATGAAGAATGGCTAATTTTTCATTTTTTCTTAAATGAGGTTCATCCGGGTTTACAATGCGATAATTTCCTGCAGCTTCTTTAAATTTTTGTCTTATGCGATTTAACATGTTTAGATAAGAGAAAAATGTTATTTAAATCTTTGTTTTGTTACTATTAAAAAAGGACATAAACAATCTTATATGAGACTTTGTAACCCGTATCCTACAAAGTAAGCGATTAAGGCTGCAATTCCTCCTATGATAAGGGTTTCTAGAGCGGATCGGATCGGATGTTTCTTTACTACCTCTCCTTTCACGAATCCTACAGCAAGAAGAGCTAAAGCGGTAAGAATAAATGATAAAAGAAAATCATGAGAGCTTGCAAATGAAGAAAAGAGAGCGATTACAAAAGATAAGAGAGGGATAAATCCGATCATAACGAATGAAATAAATGTGGCGGTCCCGGCTTTAATTGGATGTTTTCCAAGTTTTTTGTATTCATTGTAATCTGAATGATATTTATGAAGTTCGGTTTGAGATTTAGTTGATAAATAATTAGATACTGCCATTGAAAAACCATCGGCGAAAAGATTTGCAAAACCAAGCACAAGAACAATACCAGGAGATAAAGAAGCTCCAATTGCTCCAGCAACAACTGCGAAAGTTGTTATTGCGCCATCAATGCCTCCGTAGACAAACTCAGGAAGGTATTTTCTCTCTGCCCTTTTGAACTCTCTTTCCACCTCTCTTTTAGACATTTAAGATAAAAGATTAGAGATTATATAAACCTATTTTAGTAAGTTATTTAAAATAATTCTATTTGCTACAATTATGAAATCATCGGAAAAGATAACTTTTTCTTCCGATACTGGAAAAGTAACACGAGATGATATAGAAGAAACAAGTAGAATGAGTGTTGAGTATTTCTTTCAAAAAGAGGATAAAACACAGATGTTTCCTACTCCAGAATATAAAGAGTATGTTTATAAGAAATCTAAAAATTATTTAAACGTTATAAAAAGTAATGGCGAGATAATTGGATATGTTTTCATGCTTCCATGTACAATAGAATTAATGAACGAGTTTCTTTCTAAAAGAATTGATGAGAATATTTTAGTTGAGAGAATAACAAAGATTAAGTTTAATGGTGTGCCTGAAGCTATTTATTTGTGTGCTTCTATTGTAAAAGAGGAATATAGAAGAAGAGGACTAGCAACTACTGCATTTATGAAACTTATTAAAAAAATAACAAAAAACGCTAAGAAAAGACCTGTTATTTTTTACTGGGCTTACTCTCCTGAAGGCAAGGCATTGAATGAAAAACGTAAGAAACTCATAGATTTAGAGATGCTATCGAGGGAATAAGCTCTATTGGGATAACTTTAAATATGCTTAAAAATTTACTATTTTATGAACGATAACAAAGGAAGCAAAGCTAAGAGTCTAATTGGCACAACTGGGACGCTAGACAAATACGAAAAACCTACTCCTCAGGAAACGCAAGCAATGATGAGTCAACAAATGGCTGATTTTGAAAAACTTAAAGGAAAACTAGAGGGTTTTAAGAAAACAATAATAAAAAAATATAAGTTCACAATTGCTCTTGGTTTGTTACCTGGCAATGCAGCTGCTTTATTTGAAGAAGATGAGGCCTTGCCTAAAGAGGTAATTGATTCTAAGCCTTTGCACATGATGATGATCATTCCAGAAGATGAATTTAAAAATATTCCAAAGATAAAGCCAGAAATTATTAAAATGGCTAAAGAAACTGGACAAAATTTATGGGTTCATATTAAAACGCCGGTCGATTTATGGAATTATGGATTGGACAGTAAGTTCGAATTTCTCGATGCGATATCTGCATCATTTCCACTTCATGATAACGGTTTTCTCGGAGCATTGAGAGTTGTAAGTATTCATAAATCTCTAGTTTTGAGAAAGTTTGAGAAATATGTTGCCTCATATGTGATTGGGGGAAGTCTTGTTAGAGGAACAGCAGATAAAGATTCTGATGTAGATGTTTTCGTTGTAATTGATGATACTGATGTAAAGAGAATGCCTAGAATTGAACTACTTGAGAAATTAAGAGGTATTATTTATGATTATATTAGAGAGGCTACTGCACTTGCTGGGGTAAAAAACATATTAAATGTTCAGGTTTATTTGCTTACTGATTTCTGGCAGTCTGTTAAAGAT
Organism: Candidatus Woesearchaeota archaeon; assembly: GCA_964594495.1. Taxonomy (GTDB): domain Archaea; phylum Nanobdellota; class Nanobdellia; order Pacearchaeales; family GW2011-AR1; genus CAZQLX01. The sequence continues at coordinate 14,684 of CAZQLX010000020.1, forward strand.
GCTCATCCTGTAATGTTTACATTCATAAGAGATGGAATTCCATTATATGATAGAGGAACATTTATTCCATGGAAATTGCTTCTTTTATCTGGAAGAATTAAACCTTCTCCCGAAGCTATAGATTTGTATATGAAACAGGGGGAACAGACAGAAGATTTTGTTAAAAGAAGATTACTTGATTCTATGGTAGACATATATTGGGGAATTTTGACTCCGACTCAAGCGATGATGATGCTTGCCGGAGAGGCGCCACCAGTGCCTAAACATACTGTCGAGGAGGTAAAGAAAGTATTAGTTGAAAGAGAAAAGGTAATGTCATTGAAAGATCTTGCTATTTTGGAAAAAGCAGTAAAATTGTATAAAGATTATGAACATGGTAAGTTGCTTGAATATCCTGGAAAGGACGTCGATATATTGATGAAAGAATGTAAGGATTATACAAAAATGTTAAAAGAAATGAGAAAGAAGCTTGAAAAGAAAATGCAAGTAAAGGGGACAGAAGATATTTATGAAAATGTTTTCAATTTGCTTAAAACTTTCTTTGGAAATAAACCTCAAGCAGAATTGATTAAATCTTTTGAGTCACAAATGGTGAAGAAGGGTAAAGTATCTCCCAGATTTTCAAATGTAATTAATGAATTAATTAAAGCTAAAGGAAAAATAAAAGCAGGAAAACTTTCACAGAAAGAAGTTGACGCTGTGAAGAGAGACGCTACTGAGTTAATTGGAAGTCTTGTTGAATACGCTCAACGCGCAGATTTAGTTTCTGCAAAGAAAGGAAATATGGAGATTACTTATGGAAATAGGAAAGCTGAATTGGTTTTAATGGGGAATGAAAATTATTTAATTGAAGGAAAAAGCATAAAGAAGATTAGTAATGGCAACTTAGTAGAATCAAACACGCAAGATTTTGAGAAATCATTGAACGAAAACAAAGGAAAACTAAGTACAAAAGTTTCAGGGGAATTGTTCAGGGTTTTGGAAAAAGCACTGGGTAAGTTTGAGATTTCTTTCTAAAACAGTAGTGAAAATTGAGTATTAAATTTAAATATTAGATACGATAATTATTTTAATGGGTACAAAAAAATCTGAAAAAATAAAATCTATTGGTCTTGCTGCACTTGTAGGAGCAGTAGCTTTTTTTGGCACATGGGCCTGGATTAATCCTCGGGGGTTAGGACAAACTTTAGCTCATCTAGGAAGAGAAACTTATACTGCAACTATTACTGATAAGAGCATAAAAAGAATGCATGGCGATGATACCTACTTA
>CAZQLX010000021.1:0-15751 GCA_964594495.1 Candidatus Woesearchaeota archaeon
AAATTAAACACCTAATTACTTTAATTGGAGCGTTAGCGACTGCAAATGTGTCGCAGGGGGAAGAATCAAAGTTAGTTGATTCTTTCAAAATTGGTGGGGATGTGAGAACGAGGGTTCTTGATTACGATCACAGATTCAATAATGCGCCAGATTTAAGAGTATATGACACAAGATTAAGGTTAAATGCTGATACTAAAGTAAATAATGTTGTTTCTTTAAATGGACAGGGAGTATTTGAGATGGCAACAACTCCTAATCTTGATTTGAGACTAGCAGATGGAAATGAGGCATATATTAATAGGGCCGGAGCCAAAGTAAAATTGGATTGTTTAGAAGGAGATTTAGGGATAATTGATAATCCATTTGCTAAAACAATTCCTCAGGTTGATGCTGATTACCCTATTGTTGGAGGATCATTGAGGTATAATCACAATAATCGGAGTTTTAATATTGTTTGTGATGCGGGAAGATTGATAGCTGATGAAACTAAGACGAGCATGGCCGGATTTCAAACTGTACATAATTGGAATGCTGGGAAAATGAAGGGAGATTTTAATTTAGGGTATCAACATATTATTGATTTTGATAATAAACAGAGGTTTTCAAACTCTAAAAATGCAAAATTTGACGTTTTAAGTTTTGGAGGGGGAATAAGTTTTCCTACTAGAATTCCTCTTAGATTATCTGGAGAGTATTGTCATAATTTTGGAATGCCTGAACATAATAATGCATACATGGTCGGTTTAAAGATCGGAGAGACTAAGAAACCAGGAGATGTAAGTTTGTTTTTAGGATATCGATATATTGAGAGAGATTCTCTTGTTGCAGGATTGGCTATTAGAGATAGTCCAAGAACAAATATTAATAATCCTATTGGAAGATTAGATTTGAAAGTTAGCGAATATATAGGATTGTATTTGTTTAGCGGAAATCCGGAGCATATTGTTCCGACTTCTGCCAAAGATGATCAAAGAATTAGATATTTAGAAGGCGGCGCAATTTTTAAGTTCTAGGAGAAAAAGATGAGACTAAATAAAGAAGAAGCTGCACAAGTCGCAATGCAATTAAAGAGACACAATAGAGAATCTGGATATAAAGAGATTGTATTGGATGAAAAGCAGAAAAAAAAGATCAGATTATGGATAAGTAAGGGCGATTTTGGTTCAGATTTTATGAGCTCTGCAATATATCTTGCGAAATTTTTACATAGAAGTTCTTCATTGTATAAAGGTAAAGTCTGTTTAGATATGTTTTGCGGCGCTGGTATTCAAGGATTGGTACTGGCACAAGAAGCAAAAGAAGTTGATCTTGCAGATATTAATCCTGTTTCAATTGAAGATTCTAAAAGAAATGTTATAGAAAAGGGAGTAAGTAATAAGTGTCATGTGTATTCTGAGGGAAATTTATTTGAGAATATCCCGAGAAATAGACAATATGATGTTATTGTAGGAAACCATCCCTTTTTCGCTGAAAAACCTGAGAATTTTGGTAAAGTTGTTTGTGACGATATTAGAGTAAGGGCAAGTATGCTGGGAGGAACAAGTTTGATAAAGAAATTTTTTACACAAGCATTGCAGCATTTGGAACAAAAAGGAATTGTTATTATGCCTTACTATCATGGTGCTAGAAGATTTAATGATCCTGCAATTCATGCTTTAGTTTATGGATTAGATATAATTAAACATGAAAGTTATAAACCGACAGAAGGTGTTCAGTTAAGTCATCCTATTTCTATTTATGTAATGGGAAGGAAGTAAACAATTAAATAAGGTTTAATCTTTTTTGGGAGATGTTATATTCGGAATTTGTTGAAGTATATGAGAAGATAGCTGCGACAACGAAAAGATTGGAGAAAGTAGCAATTGTTTCTGAGTTTTTGGGGAGACTGAGGAAGAAGGGGAAATCGGAGTGGTTTTATTTACTTATGGGAAAGGTTTTTCCTGGATATGATACAAGAGAGTTTGGAATTTCGAGACAGCTTGTTACTAAGGCGATTGCTAAAGCATATGGAGTTGATGATGAGAAAGTAGTTGAGAGATTTAATAAAATAGGCGATTTTGGGGAGATTGCTAAGGAACTTGCTGGAAAGAGAAGACAGAGTGTGTTGTTTTCTTCTAAATTAGAGACAGATAAGGTTTTCGATAATTTGCGGAAACTGGTAACAATGGAGGGGAAGGGAGCAGTTGAGAAAAAAATGGTTTGCGTGGCTGAACTGTTGAATTCTGCTAGTGGAGATGAAGCGAAATATATTGTAAGAACCGTTTTATCTGATTTGAGAATTGGAATGGCGGAAGGGGTGCTGCGAGATGCGCTTGCTTCTGCTTTCTTTCCTGATGATCCTGATATGAAAATGAGGATTGAAGAAGCTTACGATTTAGTTAATGATTATTCTGTTGTTTTTGATGCCGCAGCGAAAGGGAAGGAAGAATTGGCAAAAATTGGGATTATTCCTGGGAGACCATTAAATGTTATGCTTCCAGTTAAAGTTGAGAAAATGGAAGAGGCATTTGAGATAACTGGAAAACCTGCCGCGTTAGAACATAAGTATGATGGATTTAGAATGATAATCAGTAAGGAAAAGAATGGGAAGATTAATTTATTTACGAGGAAATTGGAAAACGTTACAAATCAATTTCCTGATGTTGTAGAAGTTGTGAAGAAATATATCAAAGGAGAGAGTTTTATTTTGGATTCTGAGGCTGTCGGATTTGATAGAAAAACGGGAAAATATAAACCATTTGAAGCAATAAGTCAGAGAATAAAGAGAAAATACGATATTGAGAAATTAATTAATTTGTTGCCTGTCGAAGTAAATGTTTTTGATGTTTTATATTATAATGGAAAGAGTGTAATCAATGAACCTTTTAGAGAAAGAAGAAAATTAGTTGAGAAAATTGTTAAAACAGAGGATATGAAAATTAAACCTTCCATACAGATTGTTACTGATGATGATAAGGAAGCAGAAAAGTTTTATCAGGGGGTTTTGAAGATGGGAGAAGAAGGAATCATGGTGAAAAAATTGGATGCACCATATAAGCAGGGAAGAAGAGTAGGTTATATGGTGAAATTGAAGCCAATTATTAATGATTTGGATTTAGTAATTGTTGGAGCGGAATATGGAACTGGAAAAAGAGCGGGATGGCTTACTTCATATATTGTGGCGTGTAGAGATAATAATAATTTTTTGGAAGTTGGAATGGTTTCTTCTGGATTAAAAGAGATCTCGGAAGCAGATGGGGGAGATGAGGGAACGACTTATGATGAAATGACAAAATTATTGAAACCTTTAATAATCGGGACAGAGGGAACGAGAGTTATCGTAAAACCAAAGGTTGTTGTAAGTGTGACTTATCAGAATATACAGGAAAGCCCCAGTTATTCTAGCGGATATGCAATGAGATTTCCGAGAATATCTCATTATAGGCCTGATAGACAGTCGGGAGATATTGCTACACTAGAAGATATTAAAAAGGCTGCTCAGACAGGAAGATAATGGTGCTTAGAGTATTAAGTTATAATTTACGAAGACTTGTTTCTGACGTTGGAAGAGAAGAAATAATGAGGAGGATTGGGGAATTAGACGCAGATATAATTGGATTACAGGAAGTGGATGAGAAAGCATCTTTATGGGGGAAAGTTAAATGGTGGGGAGCTAAAGAGTCATTATTTTCGTATTTTGGTAATCGAGGATATGATTGTGTTTGGAATTATACTTCTTTAGGATCAAAATTACCGGAGATGATTGCTCAACCTTTTTTTACAAAAAAAGATGGAATGATGGTTTTGTACAAAAGAGAAAAATTAGAAATGGATGGGAAAGCAGATCAAAAAGTTTTAGGAGAGAATTTTATTATGTTTTGGTTAGGGAATGAAAGAAGAGTTGTGCAACATGTTCCTTTGAAATTTAATGGGAAGAGGATTGACTTTTTTAATACGCATTTAACATATAGAACTTCTAAGGGAATGGGAAAACCAAGTGTGCGTGAGGAACAAATTAAGGTTTTAAGAGAGTTTATTGAGAAAAAGAGAAAAGGAATTGGGATTTTAACTGGAGATTTTAATATGGATGATAGAAATGAGGGATATAAGATGGTTATGGAAAATGGGAAAGATAGTTTTAGAGATGCAAATAAAAAAGATGAAGGGTATACGTGGGATACTGAAAATACATATGTAAAAAGATGGATGAGAAGAGGAGTAATGCCTAAACTCTTTAGTGAAAATAGAAGAATTGATTTTATTTTTACATTTGGAAATGGAATTATTACGAAAAAATCTAGAGTTGTGTTAAATGAGAAATGCAATGGTTTTCATTGTAGTGATCATTATGGTGTTTTGAGTGAGTTTGAGATTTAACAGAGTATTTTTATACTATTAGAATAATGATTCTTGTTTAAAATGGGAAGAAAAGTAATAAAAAGTTTACAGAGAAGAATTGGGGTTGATAAAAAAGAATTACAAAGATATAGTGTAATGGTTGTCTCATGTTTTCACACCGGACCTTTGATAGAAAACGATGAAGCTTTAAAATGTCTTAAGGATAGATTAGATGATTATGGATTTGTACCTGTTGAAGCTACTATTGGAGATGGAGAATTATTCTTAACGGTTAGAAATAGAAATAGAAGAGGAATTTTAGAGACTTATTCACTTGGAAATTTAGATAGGGATTTGTTAATGCAATATCGTGGAACTTATAAATTGGAATAAAAAATGTTTATAAATCTCGAGGGAAAGCTTTATAAAGCAAATTTCATTTATAAAGGGGTAGACATCTAATATGAGCGCAAAATCAGATTTAAAGGTACAGAATATTGTTGCCACGACGTCATTAGGAAAACCTATTTCTTTAACGAAATTGGCTAGAACGCAAAGTAATACAGAATATAATCCAGAACAATTTCCAGGACTTGTTTTGAGAGTGAAGAAGCCGAAGTCCGCAGTGTTAGTGTTTTCTTCAGGAAATTTGGTGTGCACTGGAACGAAAAGTGTAGCTCAAGTTAAAGAAGTTATTGATGCCGTTATCAAACAGATTGCTAAAATTGGAGTTAAAATAACACAAAAGCCTAAGATTACAGTGCAAAATATAGTTGCTTCTGGAAGTATTGATTTAAGTTTGAATTTATCTTTACTTGCGTTGCAGTTAGAGAATACTGAATATGAACCTGAACAATTTCCAGGACTTGTATACAAATTAACAGAGCCTACTGCTACATTTTTGTTGTTTAGTAACGGGAAATTGGTTTGTACGGGGACAAAGAACAAACAACAGTTGGATGAGGTTATGAATCAATTGAATAAGAATGTTAGAGAAGCAATAAAGAAGAGTAAGGAATAGTTGGGGATTCTGAGTTGATTTTATAATATGAACCATGAACTAATTAGGGAAGTTAGGAAAGAAGATGTGCCTCGTGTGTTAGAAATTAATCATCATTATAATTTTAGAAACAGAACACCGGAGGAGAATTGGAAGTGGGGGTTTCTTTATGGGATGATGTCTAGAAAGGAAGTATTAGAATTTGTAGGAAATGGTAAATGTAAATTATTCGTTCATTCTTTATCTCTCGGGGCAGTAAATGGATATGCCTCTGTCTATAGCAGGGAAAAGTGGTTAAAGAGGGATGATATTTTCTTGACTCAAGCCGCATTTAGTAATTTAGGGAGGCAGATAATAGATTCTCCATTTTTGTATAATAGACAAATTGCGACTGCTCCAGAACTATGTGAGAGGAGGGTCGTTTTCTTTCAATTAGATGATTTTGTTAAGGAATACGCAAGGGAGAGAAATGTTCCTTTTGTTGTTGGAGAAATTTGTACCTATCCACAATTTAACTTAGTATCTGAGCTTTTACATAAGAGAAATGGATGGTTTAAAATTGGACATTCTTACCATTCTAATGAAGGGGTAGAATGCGATGTTTTAGCTAGAAGAGTGAAGGAATAGTTATTTCTTGGTTTTTTTCCAGATATCTAGAAAAAATTTCCTATATTGTTCAGCTATTTGTTTGGAATCTATTTCAATGGCTGTGGGTCTTTCACTCCATATCCAGTTTATTACCTTATTATTAATTATCATTAATCCCAAAGGTAGATTCATTTCTGTAAATCGAGATTTAATATTTTTGATGTCTCCGTAATTGTTGATAAACTCTTTTTTAACAGAAAAATGAGCTATTAATCTATCATCAACTTCTTTTTCTGCCAGTTTTATATGGATTTGTCTAAGAAAATTTTTGGCGATATCGGATTCAATATATTCGTGCCTAAAAGCAAAAACATAATAAAAGCTATTTTTGTTTAGAGAATCTAATATTACATCAAACATAGTTTTTATCGCTTTATAACCTTCATAAACAATGGCTACTTGTTGTTCTTTTGCGAACTCTTTCCTTTTTTCTAGGTTTGGCAATATCTCTAAAAAAGATCTTTCTTTGTCTTGTAATAGATTAATAATTTGTTTAGGATCCTGTGCAGAAAAATATTTTGTTTTAGATTTAATAATAAATCGTACTAATCCACGATCGATTAATTTTTCTAATGTTTGATATATTTTTGAATGTTGAATTCTTGTCTTGGAAGCAATTGGTCCGACAGTTGTTTCTCCCAATTCAAGCATCGCTAAATAAACTTTAGCTTCTCTCTCAGAAAAGCCTAATTCTTGTAGTATTTCTTTTTCCATATCATTAATTATAGTTTATTGTATTTAAGTTTTTATAGGTTATTACCTCCAATGGGGGTAAATAGATTTTATTATATGGCAGATATTTGTTGTATCCATGTTTAAACCTGTTCAACTTGTTACGGGAGAAGTTAGAATGGAAGAACCTTTTTTTGGTAAGTGGTTAGTCGAAACAGATAAGGTAAGAAGTCATCCATTATGGCAAGATCCCTTTATGATCACTTTAGGAAATATTAATGTGGATCCGAGTTTGAGCTATAATTTAGTAAAGGAATGGGCCAAGCAAATGTTTCACGGATCATTAGCCTTTCCTAGATATGTCGGAAATCTTATTGGGAGGGTATCTAATCATTGTGCAGGGAGAAAATTATCAGTGAATGCGGCTGTGGAAAGAGGATATCCTGGTGAAAATCGATCTCATTTTTTACTTGCAGTAGATTTGTTGAGATCTATGGGTCTTAAAGATGAGGAGATTGTCGCGATTCCTGAACTTAAATTTAGCGCAGATTATATAAGCGGGCATTTAAATTATACAAGAAATGAAGCTTTGGCAAAGGGGATAGGGTGTCTCGGGTTGGGAATTGAAGCATTGACAACGCACGAATTTACTGTATTGGGAAACGCTTACATTAGAACTGCCCCTAGTGTTGGAGGTTTAGATCATGCAAAAACTTATCAGAATCAGGGATATTTTACAGAAAATATAATGGCGGATGCTGAACATCAAGTTGAGTTTGCAGAAATTGCTTTCTTAACTTGGAAATCTGGAGAAATACCACCAAATTTGGATTTAGCATTCGAACAAATCGCAGAAGGTGCTAAATATAGCTTAGATCTCAGACAAAAATTCTTTGCAGGGATATATAATTCGGTTTGCAAACGAGACTAAATTAGTTTTAGTTATATTTATTAATAGTATTTTTGTTTGGCATTTATGAAAAAATTTTTAGATCGGTTTTTTGCGGGAGCAAAAAAGAAAGAAGCGGTTTCTTGGGCGTTATTTGATTTTGCGAACTCTTCATATGCTATCTTAATGGTTGGATTTGTTTTTCCAATATTTTTTAAAGATGTTGTTATCGGAGGCGGAAATGCTGATTTTATCTGGGGGTTGCTAGGAAGTATTGCAGTATTGTTGGCAGGGTTTTTGTCTCCATTTATTGGAGGAATTGCAGATTATGATACTCGGAAAAAAAGAAAATTCATCTTTTTTGTTTTAGCAGCTGTTGTTGGAACAGCTTTGTTATTTTTTAGTAAATCTGGAAGTATATATTTCGCATCTATAATTTTTATCGCTACAAATCTCGCCTTTCTATTAGCTGCAACATTATATGATTCATTTTTATCTCATGTTTCCTCTAAAGAAAATGCTGGAAGAATTTCTGGGTTAGGATTTGGACTAGGGTATTTGGGGGGTGTTATTGCCATGCTTGCGTTTAGTCCATTTTATTCTCACGGGTTTGTAGGAGAATACGAGTTTATTTACAAATTAACTTTTCCTTTAGTTGCCGCTTTCTTGCTTATATTTTCTATACCTTCCTTTTTGTTTATTCCAGAGAAGAAGGTGGAGAAACAGAGGTATAGTTGGTGGCATTTAACGAAAAAAGGATTTCATAATACATTTGAAACTTTTAAGGAATTTAAGAAAAGGAAAGATATAGCTTGGTTTTTAGTTGCCTTTTATCTTATGGACGATGCTCTTGTAACTTTATTTGTTTTCATATCTTTATATGCTAGTAGTACTGTATTATTAAGTATTAATGAAATTGCTTACGTATTATTAGCTGTACAAGTTGTAGCAATTCCTGCTTCTCTCTTTTTAGGATGGCTAAGTGATAAAGTAGGACAGAAACCCGTTTTATTGTTTACTTTAGTTGGATGGATTATTGTGGTAATTTTGCTATTCTTTATTCCTCCAAAAGACCTGTTTTTGGGATTGATTGTAGCGTTAGTAACTGGACTTGTAATTGGAGGAAGTCAAAGTGTTGCTAGATCTTGGTTTAGTAATATTGTTCCGGAGGAGAAAAGAACAAGTTTATTTGGATTTAATGCGTTTGCAAGTAAATTGTCCGCGGTTTTAGGTCCGTTAATATTTGGTGCAGTATCCACTTTGACCGGAAGTCAGAGATGGGGAATGCTATCATTATTGCCATTTTTCATACTTTCATTCATTATTTTTGCTACAATAAAAGTTGGAGCTAAACCTGAGGAAAAAATTGAAGATGGAAATAAAGAAGGAAAAGAAATTGTTGATGAAATTAAAAAAATTGAGTAAGTTTTTTTTGCTTTCCGTAGTTAGATAAAATTATTGATTTAGATATGTAATTGGTTATCTGAGTTTTAATTCTGGATTGTATTGATGAAAATGCTTCAGAGAGGGAATTGAATTTTAATGGGGATTTGGAGAAAGCTTCGCGAGAAGTTTGTCTTAAAATGCCGACGCCAAGGGGCGCGTAATATTCAGGTTTAATTTCTCTAAAAACGAGGCATTGACATTGCTTTTTTATCTTTTCTAAATATTCTGTTACGGCAAGACGGTTTGCGTAATATGCTCCGGTGACAGAATCCGCATATTTTTTTCTTTGAAAAAATGACTCATGATCTTGCCAAACACCATTATTTTTGAGAGAAATTTCTATAACTTCAAAGCTCCATTTGTCCGGAAGAAGAAGAAATTCATAATGATTACCCAAATATTCGGAGTAAAAGACTTGAAATTCAGAAATTTCTGGAAAGAAACGAATTTTTTTGAGTTTTTCCTTTGAAAGAGCATCATCAACAGCAGTTATTGACCAGCGTGTTGGAACCAATTTTCTGTTTTTTCCAATTCCGAGAAGACCCGCTGAAAGAATCTTAATTATAGATGAGGTTTGAATGCCATGACGATCTAATTCTATTATTGCTGGAACTGATTTTAGATCAGTATCATTTACGAGGTAATTTATTTTTGGTTTTATAGAAGGATTTTCTTGAAGTTTAACAGATTCAACCGATGCAGCTTTTGAAATAAGTGGGACTAGAATATCATTTTCATTATTTCTTGATATAGGTTTTTTTAATTTAAATTCTGTTGAGATTGAGCGATGTGTCATTGCCACGTCTTGCAAAACGGAAAGAAATTTTGAGTTGAGTTTTTTGATATTATTTTGCTTTCTTCCATAAATAAGTTGGTTTCTTAGCTGTAAAATTGATGGGATTGAGAGATTTTGTTTATGCCATTCTTCTGGGGAAGAAAAAAGTTCGGTATTTCCGTATTCTTGCGGTGAGAGAATACCTGTGAAAACGTCGGGATAGTTCCATTTTCCAATAAAAACTTCTGGGGGGCTTGATCCAGAAAACTCTTTGATTGTTACGGTTTTCCCTAGGAGAAGAGTATGCTTTTTACAATCATATTCACCACATATTTTACATTCTGACATTTAACATGAAGAACAATCAGGTTTATAGAAATTGTTGTGATCATTCCTGATTTAAGAAATGATTGATAATTTGTGTGATTTTCTTTCCTTTAAATCTGCCAAATTTAACTTTTTCTTCAGAATAAAATTTATCATGACTGAATTTTGGTATGATTATGTTTTTCACATTTTTACCGCATAATTTTCTACCTCCATGTATTGGTGCTAAAAGAAAAATAGCATCGTCCCTAAACTTATCGTAAGGTGAATATATGTTTATTATTTTAGTCTTTTTTAGATTAACCTTTGTGTTTTCATTAATTGAAGATAAGACTATTGCAATATTAACTGTTCCATCTTTAATTTTATTTATGGTTTCTAGAACAATTTCTCCACCTAAGCTACTTCCTATTAAATTTATTTTGTAGAAATTTTTATATTGATCTATTAAGTTTTTTAGTTTTTTTGTTGCAGCATGCTTAGAGAGTGGAGAGATTTCTTGTTTCCAATGCAACCAAATAATCTTTCTATGACATTTGCTAAGTGATTTTGACCATTCGTTTTCTGGGTTATGATAGTCTGGTGTTGTATTTGTTAAACCATATAGAAAAGAAATTGCTTTTTGCAATTTTCTGTTTTTTGATCGTAGATATTTCACTCCGGGAACTACGATTGTTATTTCCTCTTTTTGCATGAAAGTACTTGTTAATTGTATTATTAAAGATTGTTTTTTGTTTAAATGAGAGACAAATTTTATCCTTTGAGGTCAGAAATACCCAAAAGGACGAAAAGGATACCAAGAATACCGATAAGCCAGATTATTCCTCCTTTAAGAAATTCCCAAGCGGCGGTACCAAAGTCAGCGATTGGATGACCTAAAGTTATGAGCGAGATGATTATTGCTATTAAGATGAGTAGAAGACCTATAATGAGTTCGATCCATTTATTCATAATACTAAGGTTTTTCGAATGTATATAAATATTTTCTTCGTTTTTTATTACTTTACATTAGTATATTTGTAAGGATTTAAGTAGAATTAATATGAAGATAAAGAAGTTACTATCTATTATGGTTAAGATTGACTAAATTGGATTAATCAGTTGATTATATGGGGGGTTTTGTTATAAGTGAGTAATTAATTGTGCAACGAAGGTACTCTAGTTAGTTATCTTTATGTTTTAGTTTTTTGGAATGAACAATAGCAAAATTAATTATTAAAGTAATCATACCACCTACTAATGCTAGTGCCATATCTTTTTGAGCGTCCCAGATATCGCCTTGAGAGGCAAGAAATTCTAAAGCCGCTTCAGAACTTGCTACGCTGTTAACGACGGCCCATTCTACAATTTCGTATAGCGCACCAAGGGAAAAGACGAATGAGAGAGGAATAAGGTAGGCCCAAAATCCCTTTATTTTTGTCACCTTTACAAATGCTTCTTTAATAGGGTAGACTAATAGAAGGCCAAAAGTAAAATGGACGAATTGATCATATAAGGTGCGCTCGGTATTAAGGAGATCTCTTAACCATTCTCCAAACGGAACGTTTTCGTAAGAATAATGTGCGCCAATTAAATGTAACATAAGAAAGATTGCAACTAATGTAAGAGAGACGTTTGAAATATTTACTTTTTTACCCCAATATAGAATAAGAGGGACGAAAATTACAACTAGAATACTTTCTAGAATCCAAACTGTGTGTGATGAAGGGGATACTCCAGACCAAGCCCATACTCCTAGAAATACAATTGCGAGAAAGATTCTATATGGTGTAACGAACGACTCTTTTTTCATATTAAGATAATGAAAAAAGGAGATTTAAATGTTGCTTTTTGAAAAATTTTAATAGATTTTGCATAATGTTAAGTTTCATTTAGACTTAACAGGTTAGAAACAATTAAAAAGGGGAGGTAGTTAGTTGTGTGATGAGGAGAGGGGTGAAGAGCTCTGGAAATCGACTTTCTAATTTAATTTTAGCGGTTGCTTTTGGGTTGTTTGTTGTTGCTGTTGTAGCAGCTTTCGCTTTTAATAATAATTCTCAGATTACTGGGAATGCAGTAGTCGATAGTATAGGATTGATTGCTTCATATTCATTTGATGATAACGTGATGGATTCTTCGCTCAATGGATATCATGCGGAAAATGGGAGCGGAGTTTCTTATCGCTCGATTGATGGCCGAAGAGCTATTTATTTTAGAGGGGATTCAACCTCATTTGTTAGGCTTAATAAAGAAGTGTTTGCTGGCAATCCTAAATTTAGTATTTCTTTCTGGATGCTTAGCGGCGGGAATTCAGATGGAATTATTTCAGTTGCTAGCAGTCGTAAGATTAAGGAGTTTTTAGTACAGAACCAGCAAAGTTTGAAAATTAGTGTACGTGGATATACGAAACCTATTGATAGTATTTTGAATAATAATCGATGGAATCATGTAGTTATTACAGTAGACAGTCCTGCAAGGATTATGAGCGTTTATGTTAATGGAAACCTTGCCTCAACTAAACGCATAACATCAAGCACAATACTTTCTGATTATGTGGTTCTTGGGCAAATGCAAAGTTCATTAGGAAAATGGACCGACTTAAGCAGATCATATGTTGGATTGATTGATGAGCTTAAAATTTATAATAAAGTTTTGAACGGTCTTGAAGTCGGGACTTTGTATGATGTTTCTCCACCAGTTATTTTAGACCCTAGTGCTGTGTTAATTGCCCCAGGAAGATTAACCTTGTCAGCCCGAACGAATGAAAGCGCAGTCTGTAGATATTCTAGTGGCAGTGATAAATCTTATGAGAAGATGTCTTCTTTTTTAACGACGGGTGGAACTTTACATTCTGTACAGGAATCTGCAGTAACGGATACAACATTTTATATAAAATGTAAAGATGATTCTGGAAATATAAATCAAGTTCCTACTACTGTAAATTATCGATCCGGTCCTTACTATTCGCTTAACATAGAAGTGACAGACTATTGCGGCGATTCTTGGGATCGTAATAGCTGGAGTTATGTATATGTTAGTCCTCCAGGAAAACCTTGTTTCGATCAATACTTATATCAAGGGAATTGTGATTATGAGTTTGCTTCTGGATCAAGTATAAGCTTACGATCTGTCCCAGGAAGTTATAATTACTGCAGATTAGTAAGCTGGGGAGGGGATTGCTCTTCTCTTTATACGAGTAGTAGTGGAAATATAACAATGGATAGCAATAAGAATTGTTTAGCTACATTTGATACTACAGGTTATTATTGAATATCGAACACTATTTGCCGTTTGTAAGTGTGGGTTTTATCTTTTTTTGATTCAAAAAGTATTGAAGTTATACTCGGATTTATAAAGTTAAATTGATATTCTTGATAATGGCAGACAAGTATATTTCTGTTGATTTAGATGATAGCAGACTCGGCGTGATAGCGGATGTTATCTCAAATAAAACATGTAAAAAAATATTAAATGTGTTGGCTGAAAGAGAGATGAGTGAAAGTGATCTGGCAAAAGAATTAGAAATGCCTTTGAATACTGTAGGATATAATACTAAGAAGTTGGAGGAGGCTGGATTAATAGAAAAAGTAAACAAGTTCTTTTGGAGTTCTAAAGGAAAGAGAATGAATATTTATCGTTTGTCAAATAAGAAAATAGTTATTTCGCCTAAAAATGTCGTTAAAGGTGTTGTCCCTGCATTGATTGTCGTTGTTATAATTGCACTGGTGATAAAGTTTTTTGTTCCCATATATGGTTATAACGGCATAGAAATGAGAAGTAATTTAGAAGTTAAAGATTATGGAGACGCTGGAGGGGAAATAAGTGCACCAACTGCTGCAGCAGATAGTGGAGTAGAGGAATATAGAACTGAAGAAGCAAGAGGAACGGAAAGAGCATTAATTGAAAGTATATGGTTGTGGTTTTTGATTGGAGCTTTTTGTGGATTGTTTGTTTATTTAGTTTGGAATTTGATGAGGAATAGATAATTCTATTGAAGAAATGCTTAAAATAGTGATCATGTTTCAGCATATACGAGAGTTGTGGGCGCGAGTGTAAGCTGAGGTAATTTTAGTTTTATTTATATATTATGGTGCTTACATTTAATAATGAGAGATAAATTATAGAAAGGTTTATATATTATGGTGCTTACATTTAATAATGATAAAAGGATATAGCAAATACAATAAACTAGGAGAAGAACTTGAAGGCCTTTACACAGTTGAAACTTTATGCAAAAAACTTGGAATAAAAAGAAATAAAGCGATTTATTTAATTTACCGTTTGAGAAAGCTTGGTTTTGTTAAAACTATATACGGGGCAGGAAAAGAAAGGGTTTATAGAATATCCACTAGGAACAAAAGAACAGGAATTAGCTACACAGATAAAATTAACAAGGTTTCTCCTATTAAACTTGTAGCTTCTGATCCTTATTATGTCCACGGAAGAACTCCGAGTTATGAAGAAGCACTTGTTTATGCAATAAAACAGAGAGATATTAGGTATCTTATCGCAAGTTTAATTTTATTTAGAAAGATTACTAATTGGAGTTTGTTATATAAATTAGCTAAAAAAGAAAAATTAATAAGAGAAATTGTAGCGCTTTATGAAATTTCAAGAAAAATAATAAATAAGGTGCGAAGAATACCTAAAAGATTTTTAAGTCAAGCGGAGAAAGAAAAATCCGAAGAATTTTTATATATTGTTCCGCCATATTCTTCAGATGATTTTACAAATATAGAGTCGAAATGGAGAGTTTACATTCCTTTGAATTATGCTGACTTGGAGGATTATAAAAGATGATTGAGATAAAAGAACAAGAGGAACTTTTTACCGCAATTGGTAATTTACTTGAGAGAAAAATGGTAATATACTCAATAGGGGGCACGGCTATGATGCTTAGAGGTATTAAAAATGCAACAAAAGGTATCGATTTGGTTTTTGACGAGGAAAAAGATAGAAGTGAATTTATTTTAGCTTTAAAGAAGATAAAAGCTAAAGAGTCTGACGCAAAGCTTGTTTATAATCGAAAAGAAAGCACTCCGATTATGTTTACCTTAGAAGATACTCGCTTTGATCTTTTTACAAATAAAATTATTACGTCTACATTTTCTGCTAAAATGAAGGAAAGAGCGAGGCAGAGTGATGAATTTGGACATCTTTTAATAAAATCTGCCGATCCACATGATATAATAATTATGAAGAGTGTTACTTCAAGAGATAAAGATTTAGATGATATTGTATCAATTAATAACAAAATTAAACTTAATTGGGATGAAATTATTAATGAGGCCCATGAGCAGGTTAGATTGGGGAATGAAAGTGCTGTGCTTTCTTTAGGAGAGAAACTTGAAAAATTAAATAATCAGAAAAGAATGGTTGTCCCTGCGTTTGTTTTAGATAAGTTATGGGAAATGTTGAATGAGCAAATAAATGAGAAAGCGAAGAATAATAAATAAAGTTCAAACAATGTTGAAGTCAAAGAGGGATTTAAATAGGAGGTGAAATTAAATAAGATATGGAAAATCAAACTAAGATGATTTTTGTTGTTGGGGTTTTGATTGTATTAGTTGTTGCTGCGTTAGTTGCTGTAATGCAACCACGTGGAGGATATGACGATGAGAATTATCCAGCTGGAGAGATTAAAAAATTTAGTTCTAATGCAGAAATAGAGTCTTTTATAAATAATAGTTATAGTGCT
>CAZQLX010000022.1:0-13566 GCA_964594495.1 Candidatus Woesearchaeota archaeon
AGTCTCTCTATTCCGACCCTAAATCCTCGTTCAAATACAATGGTTAGAGATTTAATTTCTAAACCAGAAATTGATGAAATAATGCAGCACCTGGCACAAGGGCTTGATGAAAGTGTAGAGGCTTATTCGAAAAGTGGCGTGTTAGGCAGAGTATAAAATTTAATATTTCTTTATTAAGACGTTTATGACTTTAAAGATATAATCGTTTTTATAATTTGATGGCTGGAAAAGTAAATACTGCTCTGGATCAAATTGTTGCCGATTTGAATCCATTCAGTAAATCTCGATAATAAAGATAAGTTTTAATAATCTATTTCTTCATCTTAGATTATGGGAATTGATTACAATAAAGTGGGATTGAAATCAGGCTTAGAGATACATCAACAGCTTGATCAGGGAAAGCTGTTTTGTAATTGTCCTGGATATTTGAGAACTGAGAAGCCGCATTTTGAAATTATGAGGAAGTTACATCCTGTTGCGGGAGAAAGTGGGGAAATTGATAAGGCGGTTGAATTTGAGGCGGCTTTTGATAAGGAATTTATTTATCAGGGCTATAATGATTCTACATGTTTAATTGAAATTGACGAAGAGCCCCCGAGATTGATAAATGAGAATGCGTTGAATGAAGCATTAAAGATTTCTTTATTGTTAAATTGCGAGATTTATCCAGTTACTCAGATAATGAGAAAGACAGTTATTGATGGAAGTAACACTTCCGGATTCCAGAGAACTGTGCTAATTGCTCATGATGGATATATTGAGACGAGTTTTGGGAAAGTGGGAATAACAACAGTTGCTCTAGAGGAGGATTCCGCTAGGATTGTTGAGGAGGGAGAGAAAAAAGCAACATATAGATTAGATAGACTGGGTATTCCTCTTGTTGAAATTAGAACAGATCCGGTTATGTATAATCCTGAGGAGATTAAAGAGGCTGCATTGAAAATTGGAGAAATACTTCGAGCTTGTAAACTTAAAAGAGGTATTGGTACAATAAGACAGGATGTGAATGTTTCTATAAAGGGGCATGATAGAGTTGAAATTAAAGGTTTTCAGGATCCTAAGATGATGATAAAAACTGTTGATTTGGAAATTGAAAGGCAACAGAGAGAAATTAAGGAAAAAAAGAAAAAAGGGGAAGTTAGGAAAGCCTTAGAAGATGGGAAGACAGAATTTTTGAGACCAATGCCTGGAGAGGCGAGAATGTATCCTGAAACAGATTTACCTTTACTGCGTGTTTCAAGAGATAAAATAAATGAGATCAAAAAGAATTTACCAAAGACGAAAAGAGAAATTAGAGATGAATTGAAGAAAAAAGGATTGAGTGAAGAATTAATTGGACTTGTTTTGGAAGAAGGATTAGAAGAATTTGAGATTTTATTAAATGTTTATAATAAAGATGCTAATTTAGTTGGAAAAATGGTAACATTATGGAGGAATGAAATTGCAAATAAGAGTAAGAAAAGTATTGATGAGGTAAAAAATACACTTAATGAGAGAGTTTTAGAGAGAATTTTGGAGGAGATTGTTAAAGGAAAGATTGCAAATGAAGATGTAAGGGGAATTATGATAAAAATTTCTGAAGGAAAAGATGTTGAAGAGGCATTAAAGGTAGAAAAGATAGATCATAATAAATTGGAAGAAGGAATTATTGCAATTGTGAAAGAGAAACCAGGATTAACACAGGGAGCTTATATGGGAATGATTATTGCTAAGTTAGGAAAAGATATAGATAAGAGAAAAGCGAGTGAGATATTAGGGAGAATATTAAAATAAGTTTTTAATAATTAAACAGCGTGTGCGCCAGGTTCATTAACTCTTGCGTAAATAGCTACTGGAACGTCTGATCCTTGATTGTATTCTTCTCTAAGCATATAGAATGCATCAATACCATATTCTTTGTGCGCATCGACTATTGCTTGTGCTTCTTTTCTATCTACTGCTCTTTGAACATAAGTAAAACCTCGATTAGTTAAATCGGCAAAAAATTGAGTGCGGGAATTAACTTTTACTATATTATCTATTTTATCTGGTGTGAAAATAGATACAAGTAAGCCTTCACTAACTGTAGGGCCATTACCATTTTCAACTCTCGCTTTGAATTCTCTCATTGCTGATTTTGTTTTCATTTGTTTGAACATGATTTATTGGGCAATAGGAGGTATTTAAATCTTTCTATTTGTTACTACTATGAAGTTTATATTATGAAAAGAGAAGAGTTAACCAAAGTCTTAAAAATAGTGTTTATTTTAGATAGAAATGGCGGCAAAGAAAGAAGTTAAGGAAAATGCAAAAGAAGGATTTGATTTGGGAAAGTTAAATGCTGAGAGAAAGCATATCACGGATCTGAGTGCAAAAGATGATGGTAAAAAAGTAACAATTGCCGGATGGCTTTATGATTATAGGGAGTTGGGGAAAGTTAGATTTATTGTTGTTAGAGATATTTCTGGAGAAATACAAGTTACGGGAATAAAAGGAAAAACTGGGGAGGAGACATTTAATATAATGGGCAAAATACCTAGAGAAAGTGTAGTTGTGATTGAGGGAGAGGTAAAAAAAAGTGAGAAAGCGCCGGGAGGAAGAGAAATATTTCCAAATAAGATTACAATTATGTCTGAAGCAGAACAACCGGTTCCTATTGATGTTTCTGACTTTAGTAAGACAGAATTATCAAAGAGATTGGATTACAGATTTTTAGATTTACATAGAAGAAGAACTCAGGCCATATTTAGAGTACAAAATGTTATTGCAAATTCTTTTAGAGAACATTTTTACAACAAAGGATTTATGGAAATGCAACCTCCGTGTGTTATAAGTGCTGCCTCCGAGGGAGGAACTGAGCTTTTTCCAGTACAATATTTTGAACAAAAGGCGTTTTTAGCACAGAGTCCACAATTGTATAAACAAATGTTGGCATGTTCTATAGAGAAAACATTTATGATAACGCCTGTTTGGAGAGCTGAAAAACATAATACTACAAGACACATTAATGAAATAAGGCAAATGGATATTGAGATGGCCTTTGCTGGACAAAAAGAGGTAATGAAACATATGGAAGAAGTTGTTCAATATATAGTTAAGAAAGTTATTGAAAAATGTAAATCTGAATTAGATCTTTTGGGAGTTAAATTGAAAGTACCTAATGCTGTTTATTTAGATTATGAAACAGCTTTAAAGAAAGTAGGGGGTAAAGTAGGAGACGATTTCTCTCCTGAAGAAGAGAAAAAGCTATGTGCAATGTATCCTGGAGATATAGTATTTACTCATTCCTGGCCAAGTTCGATAAAGCCTTTTTATATCATGCCTAAAGACGGGAAAAAAGATTCTAAGATGAGTGAGGGTTTCGATGCTTTATATGGGGGAGTTGAAATATGTTCTGGAGGACAGAGAATTCACATTCCAGAGTTACTTATTGAAAGGTTAAAAGCTAAAGGGTTGAAACCAGAGAGTTTCAAGAGCTATATTGATAGCTTTAGATACGGTAGCCCAGCACATGGGGGATGGAGTATTGGATTGGAGAGATTGACTCAGATAATTTGTGGATTGGATAATGTTAAGGAAGCTACAATGTTTCCAAGAGATAGAGATAGACTTACTCCTTAGAATTATTAATGCGAACTATTCTATAGTATATTACGGTATACTAAGGTATATTTGACGAAACATTTAAATATACGACGACATTATATATTATTAACTTGATAAATGTCAAGATCAATTTCATGTTTTGAGTATACGTACTCTTCGGGGAATTTGGTCTTCCAGAGGTGGAAAATTCGCAAGAATTTTGGGCCAACAACATTTAGTTGAGAGATGTAGTGGGATTAACCTATTATGTCTCTCAAAAATGTTTTTATACTTTTAAATTACCTTGGAGTATTAGTAGATACGAAGGTATACCAACCCCATTGCTTCTGATGGAAATCAGTCTTATTACTTTGATTAGAGAAAGTATGTGTGATAATTGAATATACAAAGGTATACGCAGGTATAATCTGATGAAGTATCAATTTTTAACTACTTAATCAGGTGACAAAAGATGGAAATGTTTAAATAGGGGGAGAGACTAAGTATTTGGATTACGGGCAAAGACGCCGTTAATTCAAATTAACTTCATTTTTGAGAACGACGCCATTCCGCTTTCAAGGAGCAGAAAATGGCAACAACGTTAGACGCGGTTGGGCGAGAAGAAATGCAGTTAATAAGGACTTCTAGATTGGGTCTTTATTCAGCTTTAAGGGATGCTTCTATAAGGGAGCATCAATGGGGAATGGGTCAAAGGATGCAGCGACCTGTAGATTATGATGTGGCAGTTGTTGATTGTGCAGTAAGTGGGTTCGGAAGCTGGTTTAAAAAAGCATACTCTGTTTTTATTCAAGAACAAGGAGGGGTGGGGACATTACCTCAAGTGGTGGATCATGAAGTATTACATTCTTTATTAGGTACTGCGAAAGTAAGATATGATGGTAACCGAGTTATATTTGATGAACGCTTTTTCAAGGAGGGAAGTTAAAATGAATGGCCATCCAATGGATCCTTACGAGGCAACACGCTGGGTGCGGGAGCAAACGGGCGGGAGGGCATTGAGCGACTTAGATGACATGGAGTTAGAAGGGGTTAGAAAGTCTGAGGCCCCAATTTTTAGAGATGGGGATCAGGTAGATGCTTTATCTGCTAATGGATGTATTGCTCGTTTGTTTAGCGGGAGGTGTTTTGATGGTAATTATTGCGAAAGAGACTTTGGGAGACCATGTCCTTATCATCTGTTTGTACAATTGAGAAGAAAATGATTTGTGGGGAAACGGAAAATTTTCTGGAAAGATTTTTGATTTAAACAGAATGTATGAAGATGTTGCGAGAGTGACTTATAAATTGAACGAAGAAGCTCAATGGGGTTATGTAACAGCAGCATAAACTTTTAAATAATGTTTTTCTTATTTGAATATGAAAATACTAGTTGTTGGGGATTTTCAGGGTAATTTTCCTACGAGATTAAAGAAAAAACTCGATAAAGAAGATTTTGATCTGATAATTGGAGTTGGAGATTATGCTGGAATTAGCGATTGGATGAAATGGGTAAGATATGATTTTGCAAGAGCTAAAAAAGGATTGGAAAGAATATCCCCTCAGGAATTCTTTGGAAAAAAAGGTTTTGCAAATTTATTAAAAAAAGATAGAGCAGCAGCAAAAAATGTTTTGAGAACATTAAATAGCTATGGAAAGAAAGTTATTTTCGTTTTTGGGAATGGAGATGATGATTGGTACTCTCATCCCGAATATAAAATGAAAGCACAAAAGAGTTTAGTTAATTTTTATAGAAAACTGAGAAATATGAAAGAGATAAATTATGGAAAAACTAGCGTAAATGGAATTGATTTCATTGGATACGGGGGGTATATGGATATTGAAGCATTCTTTAACAAAAAACATTTGGCGTATCAGACAAATGATATGGTGAAAAGAAGGATGAAAAAACATGCGGGAATGAAAAGAAGATTCTTTAAATTATTAAAAGAGATATATAGGAATAAAAATAGAAAT
Source organism: Candidatus Woesearchaeota archaeon (assembly GCA_964594495.1). GTDB lineage: Archaea > Nanobdellota > Nanobdellia > Pacearchaeales > GW2011-AR1 > CAZQLX01. Next base: position 5,539 of record CAZQLX010000022.1, read on the forward strand.
AGAGAAAAAATATTTGTTTTACATTATCCTCCTTATGGCGTTTTCGATATAATAAAAGGTGAATGGAAAGGAAATCCAATGAGGGGAAAGAGTAGTGGAGTTAAATTTTACACTGAAGCAATAAAAAAATATCAGCCTCGCCTTGTAGTATGTGGGCATATGCATGAGTATCAGGGTGTGAAGAAAATTGGAAACACAATTGTTTTGAATCCTGGGGATGCGGAGAAAGGGAAGTATGCTGTTGTTGAATGGCCTAGTTTGAAGGTTAAGATTGTGAAGTGAACTTATTATCTATCTTAGTTTCAATGTCTTTAAGGACTTTCATTCCTAATTGAATGTCGCCTGAATCAAATTGAATTTGAGCAAAACAAAGGTCTCTCATAATTCTTTGTATTTCTATTGATTTTTCGTTTAATTTTGCACCGTAGCCCTTTTCGAGTGCTTTTTTTAAATCTTTATCAGCAAAGAAACCAGCTCTGTGTAACTTTACAAAATCTTCATCTGGAGAGGAAGAAACACTTAATTCAAAATCAATAATATGTGTAATCTTATATTTATTATTCTTTTTCTCAACAAATACATGACCTGGAATGAAATCTCCATGACATAATGTTGGTTTGTCATGGTATTCTATATGAGAGAGATTATTATCTAAGAATTTAATGTAGCTAGAGAAGAATTTATGACTTATTTTTTTAAAAGACATTAATCTAAAGAAATTTTTTGAATATTCTACTAGCTTTTCTCTAACAAACTCGTTAAATGGCCAAGGTTGTTCAACTTGTTTGAATTTGAAAGCATCTTTTTTGTCTGAATCGATCTTTCCACCTTCTTCTATGAAACCAAAGTGATTAAACTTTATACTATGAATTCTTTTTAGTATTTTGCCCATTTCTTCAGTAATTTGCATTTTTTCTTTTTTTGTTAAAGAATTCCAGATTTTATCGAGTTGTAGAGATTTTATTTTTTCTAAGATCATATATTGTTCATTTGGACTATTTAGTACACCATATACATATATTTTAGGACAAGGAATCTTATTTTCTTGCAAGAGTTTCATAATAAATCTTTCTTTGGCTAGGGATACACCAGTAGACTTATTATTTGCATATCTGAATATAATTTCATTAGGAAACTTGTCTATTTTTATTTCGTACATATGATGAGAAAATCCTCCACTGAGAGATTTAATCTCTAAGACATTACAATTCATGTCTTTTTCTACAATGTTTTTTATTTTCTGTTCCATTTTATAGTTCCTCAGCTCCTTCGAAAATCAATTTCGGAACTTCTGTAAGAGATCTGGCCCAGTACCTATGAAACTTATGTTTGTCATTAGGAAAATCCTCAAATTTTCCAGATCTATTTACTAGAATACCATGTGATTGAATTCCAAACTCATCATATATGGGTTTATCTAAAACTGCATCTTCTACTTTATCTCCTATAAAGTAAGCTTCTTGAATTTTATTTGGTCCCAATTCTCCGATAAGATAAAGTGCCCCATGTTTCTTAACTGCACCATAATTAGGGGTAACCGAAATAACTCTCTCAAAGTATTTTGCTAAATCGTGATGTTTTAACTTTAAAGCCGTAAGGTGCTTATATGATTTTGAAAGTGCTGCTAATCTAACGTCCTGTTTTTGTAGATAAGATAAGACATCATGTGTTTCGGGAAAGAGAGGTGCTTCTCCATCTTTTAAAGACTGCTCCCAAGACTTTCTTTTATTAAACTCTGCGTCAAATTTATCTCTTGAAATACCATATTTTTTAGGTATTTCATACCATTCTTTTCTATTGGCATTGGCTTCGCTTTCTGTGATTTCAACTCCGCATCTTTTCATTATTCCTATTAAATCGCCATTTAGCTTAATACTTGAATGAATGAGAGTATCGTCTATATCAAATACTGCTACAAGTCCTTTATTTTGGTTTGTCATTTTTGTTTGTTGTTTTTGTATTTACTTGATAATGGTTACATAATAAGGTATTTAAAATTATGCAACCTTAAAGGTGGTGGTAAGTTATATAAAGCTGTAAAGAGAAGGTTATATATGGAACTATTTGAGGAATTAGGGCTTACGAAAAATGAAAGTAAAGTATATGAAGTACTTATCAAGTTTGGAAAATTAGGGGCTGGAGAAGTGAGTGCTAAGAGCGAAGTACCTTATGGGAGAATATACGGCGTACTTAATTCATTAATAGTAAAAGGATTAGCTAAGGTAATCCCGGAAAAAAGTAAGAAATTTGCTCCAGGAGATCCGGAACATTTGCAAAAGATTATTGATGAAAGAGAAAATAGACTTAGGAGCGTAAGAAATAAAATTGAGGAATTGAAAAAGATGTATGAAGTTAAAGAAAAAAATCCGGTTGTTGTAGGAGAAGGAAGAAAGGGATTCTATAAGATTGTTACAGAATTGAAAAATCCAGAAAAATATGCTTATAACATAAAGTTAAATGTAGAATATAGAACTGATTGGGTGGAAAGTAGAAAAAAGAAGATGAAACAAGGGATAGATGCTCGAGATCTTGTGAGATATGATAAGGAGACAGAGAAAAACGTCAAAGACTGGCTCAAAGTAAGTAAGAATATAAGAAGAATTGATAATGAGGGTGTCGCGATGAGTATTTTGGATGACGAGGAAGTTATGATTGCACTTATTAAGTCTAATGTTACTCTTTTGATTAAAGATAAACCTTTTGCGAAGATAATGAAACAAATGTTTTTGGCGACTTATGATAAAGCTGAAGAGATTAAATGATTATTTTTACCTCTTTTCTTAACAAAACTAAATCAAATGGTTTAAATATACTTTATTTTTTTAATGGATATGATTACAGATACAAAGAAAGAGGAAATACGCAAAGAGGCGAAACAAATATTGGCTAATTTTAGTAAGAGTTTAGAGAGTGTTAAGTTAAAGGTTAAAGAGGAGCGGAAAGAAGTTGGAGGATTTAGAGAAGAGGGGGAAGGAGTGAAGGGAGATGAGGAATTTAGGGAAAGAATGTTTACAAATGCTCCAAATAAAGATAAGGACTTCATTATTGCGGAGAAGAAAAAATGGTAACTAAGAAAAAAAGCAAAGGAAAAAGTAGTAAGAATAAAGTTGCGGATGATAGCGAAGATGAAAATAATGAAGGTGGAATGGATGCAGATGATGCTCTTGCGGGATTAGATGAGGATAAAGATATTGTTTCAGGGGAAAGTAAGCCGAGAAAAATAAAGAAAAAGAAGAAAGAAGAAGACGAAGATTTGGAAGAGGAACTAGATGAAGTGGAAGGAGAATTAGAGCAAATGCAGAAGGCAATAAATGGTGGAGAAGAACAGGGAGAAATTTCTATTAAAGCATCAAAACCAATTGGGAAAATAAAGAAGGGAGATAAAATATGGATTGATAATAATCAGTATGAAGTTGATGCACATACAATATTAATTGATCATGGTTCAACAAAAGAAATGGCTATTGAATTGTTTGATGATAATGATAAAGATTACCAATTAAGATACTTTAGTGATCAGGTTGAAAGTACAATGCAATTCTATGAATTACAAGAGATTATGTATTTTAGGAAAGTTGTAAAAAAGATAGAGTGGTAGTTTTTTAGAATAAAGTTTATAAACTACAAGTTTTTAGACAGGGGATGAGGAGAAAGAGAGGTGGAAAAGCTTCTAATTTTAATCGTAAGAGGGGTTTAAATGTTGCTTTTGGAATCGCAATTGGGATTTTTGTTATTGCTATTTTAGGATTGATTGCCGTAAGTACAGATAAAGGATTGACGGGGTACGCTAGCGGAGATACCAAAGCCAAATTAAAAGTAATAATTGGTTCTCATGGAAAAGTAACTACTGCGGGATATGTATATGTTACAGAACCTATGAGCGGCCTTGATTTTTATAAGTATCTTGGCGGAGCGACTAAAGGGGCAGGTACTTACCAGTGGGCATTTAAACCTTGTGCTGAAAATATGTGTTATCAATATGCCTACGGAACTTTTTATATCAAACCTGATCCAGGTTATGTTGTTGATGTTGCAACGTGTCAGTATGATTTGACCGTTCTTCAACCAAAAGAAGCGAATAGAATTTCTTTGCGTATTGGAACAATTACAACATGTTCATTCACTTTTGCTCCAGGGGCGCCGATTACTGTTTCTAAGACGGGAACTGCTTCCGGGGGAAGAATCGTCTCCAATCCTTCAGGAATATCTTGTCCAGGAACTTGTACGAACTCATTTAAAATTGGTTCTCCTGTATCATTTATGCCTGAAGAGGTCACAGGATCCAAATTCATTGCATGGACGGGGTGCGATAGTGTTGAAGGTACAAAATGTATAAAGAATATACCTTCGAGCGGCGCGACGATAAGTGGTAAATTTGATAGCGTTCCCGTTACTAAATTAAAAGTTGTGAGAACAGGTCATAATTTTGGAAGCGTTAAAGGAGTAGGTATTGATTGTGGTTCAAACTCAAATTCATGTGAAAATTTGTATAATACGGGAAGCATAATTGAATTAGATGGTATGCCTAATAACATACCATTTTTAAGTGTTACTTGGAGAGGATGTATTCCAAATGCTAATAATCCTAATAAATGTAGTGTTACATTAACTGGAACTGAAACTATCGTGTACGCAGATTATGCGATGCAAAGCATTCCTGGCCCTACCATGTCTGTGAAAGCAACTGATGATCCGTCGACGGACGCACAGTTAAGTATTGTTTTTATTGATCCTCTTTATCCGGACGGCGCCGCTAAGAATTTTGAAATTTTGAAAGGTAGTTCGGCCTCTGGACCTTGGAATACTTTAACAACTGTAAGATATAATGGGAATGCTGGAAATAGATATACTGCTGGGTATATTGATCGCTCTATTTCCACAACAGGTAATTTTTACAAATCACGAGCAAAGTTCGATTCTATATATGGTTCATTTTACTCTGAGTTTTCTAATATTGTTAGTTATACAGATTGCAATCATGAATGTATATCTGAAAATGCGGTAATATGCTCGGGAGCAGGATATCGTGTTTGCGGGCATCATGATGATAATCTTCTTGGGGGCGATTATTGTTTAGACTGGAGTGCAATAAGATCCTGTCCGGCGGATAAACCTTACTGTGGAAATACTGATGCAACTACAAAAGGGTGTACGGCTAATCAATGTTCTCCAAGCGGATCCACTCGTTGTGTTGACAATACTCATTATCAATCTTGTGGAAATTATGATTCGGATTCTTATTTAGAATGGAGTAATATTTTGAGTTGTACGACGGGGCAAACTTGTTCAGAGAATGTTTGTAGAGAACCAACACAACCAACTTTAACTGTGAGTTCTCAAGCAGTTTCGAATAGTGAAATTCGATTGAGTTGGAATTCAATTTCTGGTGCAACTTATAAAGTTGAAAGATCTACAACATCCCAGAGTGGTCCTTGGACGCAAAGAGCTAATTCTATTACTGGAACGTCTTATTTAGATAGTGGTCTATTTTCGGGAACTAGATATTATTATCGGGTGACTGCGTATTTGGCAGGTACACTGGTTACACAAGGATTCACGAGTGCTATAACTGGGGGCAATCCTTATGCAGTAGTTCTTTCAGGATCAGACAATTTTGTTTTTGATCAACAAAATCCTTCCCCAAGATGCGATCCAAGTACAACTACAGCAATGTGGAGTCGTAAACTTTACAATAGCGATTCGAGTAGACCTAATATGTGGATTGCAAGTTCTTCTGAGGGGGGTCGTGCAATTGCTGGAGATAAAGCAATGTATGTAGGGTTAGATACAAACGGAAATCCTCCTATTACTGGAACGGTACTTAATTCTGATTATCCTGCTCGATTGATTATCGCGTGTAAAGGTCCTCCACCAACTGGGAGTGGTGGATTTACTATTCAAACAATCTGGGTAGGTGAGAAGGGGAGCTCTGGGCCAATAGGTACATATACTAGAAAATCAGGAGCAACGCAACCTACTTATATTAACGTTGTCGCATCTGCGTCTTAATTTGTTGTTGATTAAGTCCTTTTTTGTAATCTAACTAAGTAGATACATTTCTATGGAAAAAGTTTATTAACGATTCACCATATTATTTTAAATGGATAGAGTTGTACATTTTGAAATTCCGGTGAATAGTCCTATGCGTGCTACAGATTTTTATAGTAACGTTTTTGGATGGAAAATTAAACGTTTTGAGGGAATGAATTATGAAATGGTAAATACGGTTGAGATCGATAAGAAAATGATGCCTAAAAAAGCTGGCGCTATTAACGGAGGAATATTTAAACGGAAGGGAAATGAAAAACCGATTGTTGTTATTTCAGTTGATAATATTGAAAGAACTTTGAGTAGAATAAAAGAAAAAGGATTGAAAACAATGCACATTCAAGTTATAGGGAATATGGGAAAATATGCGAGATTTGTTGATACGGAGGGGAACGTTGTGGGATTATGGGAGAATATTAAAAATGGATAAATTAGTTTTATTTGAGATTCCGTTTGATGAAGCTGAAAGAGCAAAGAAATTTTATTCGGAGATGTTCGGATGGAAAATAATTACTCTCTCAGAGGATAATTCTTATTTTAGAATAATTGCTGCTAAAACAAAAGGCAATGAAGCTATGGGACAATCAGTTGAAAAAGGGGCGATAAATGGAGGATTACAAAAGAGAGGGGGGAGATGTATGATGCCAACTTTTGTTATTGAAGTTAAAGATATCGATGGAACTATAGATAAAATAAAGAAAAATGGCGGGAAGATTGTTGTTGATAAAGAAGGAATGGGCGATATGGGTTTCTATGCTCAGTTTGATGATCCTGAGGGAAATAGAATGGGAATTTTTCAACCAGTGAAGAAATAGTTTTCTATTAATATGAATTGGTTACGGGTATTGATATTTATTTAATGAATGATTTTTAATCGCAGTTAAATATATATATGATTTCTTGATATTATTTACGAGGAAAAGAGATGAAAAATCAAAGGGTTTTGTTAGTTTGTTTGACAATTTTATTGATTGTGTTTTTGTCTTTTTTTGTTTCTGCAGTTGATCCTTTAAATGTGAGAATACAAACTGAGGAGGGAGTAAACGCTGGAAGTTTGTTTAATGCTAATTCGTGTTCGGAATGTTTGTCGGGAAGTTTGACGGTTTGGGGAGGAAGTTTTACCAGTCCAGGAAACGGTGTATGGTCTGCTTTTGGTAATGGAGAAAATATTGGTGGAAAGTATTTGAGAAATGAGGGGACTTACGGAATAAGTAGAATAAGTGGGAACACAATAGAAATTTATTGTAGTAAACAACAGTTAGCTGGTCAACAGGACAGGTATTCTTTGGTTTGGATCGGGTCGAAAAGTAATACAGGTACAATAATTGGGGCGTATACAAAAACGTCTGGAATTGGTTGTAGCGCTGGACCATCCGATATTGAAATTGTTGCTGGAAGCGCATTAAAAAAACCAGCTGACCCGACTAATTTAAGAGCGGGAGCAAAAAATAATGCATATCATATTGAGCTTACATGGAGCGATAATTCTGAAATTGAGAGTAGTTATAAAATTGAAAGATCTTTGTCAAATGGCGGCCCATGGTCTATTGTTGTTCAAGGGTTAGCAGCAAATTCAAGGACATTTTTAGATACAAATAATGGTCAAGGATTAAGTCCTGGAACGACATATTATTACAAAGTTTATGCGGTTAACTCTGCTGGAGAATCTGATCCCTCTAATGTTGCAAGTGCAGTGGTGCAAGAGATCTCTCCACCTTCTGCACCAACCGCTTTATCTGCGACATCAATATCCAGCACTTCTGTGAAATTAACATGGACAGATAATTCAAATAACGAACAAGGTTTTAAAATAGAAAGGGCGTTATCTGAAACTGGATCGTGGACTCAAGTTGGAACAACTAATTTGAATGTGGAGACATTTTCTGATGGAGGATTAACTGCTGGAACAACTTACTATTATAGAGTTAGGGCTTATAATGTTGCGGGTAATTCTCCATATTCGAATGTGGATAGTGTAAT
>CAZQLX010000022.1:13576-14733 GCA_964594495.1 Candidatus Woesearchaeota archaeon
CCACAGCAGGAGCAGCCTCTGGTGAACAAATGACCTTCTTCTTTGATGGCGGGACCGGGAAATAATCCTCAGTCATCTGTGTTGTTAACATGGACAGATAATTCAAATAACGAACAAGGTTTTAGGTTCTATAAATCGTCAAGTTCATCTGGACCTTGGCCTTCGAGTCCCACGTTTACTTCTGGAGTGGATACTACTCAGAAAATGTATTCTTTTGGGACAGTTCCAATAGGAACAAATGTTTGTTTTAAAGTGCGTGCATATAATGAAGGAGGTAATTCTCCCGATTCAAATGTAGCTTGTTATGTTTCTTCTCCGATTGGATTAACTGCAACAGCAGTTTCTTCAACACAAATTGATCTAAGTTGGAATTATCTAAACAATTTGGTGGGGAGTGTTTCTATTTATCGCTCTAATGATGGGGTGACCTTTACAAACATAGGGCCAAGCAACGGAGTGTCATATTCAGATCAAGGACTTATACCAGGAAGAAAATACTATTATAAGCTTAGTGGATTTATTTCTGGAGTAGGAACAGTCTACTCCAATATTGCGAGTGCTACTACATTTGGAGGAATTTATAGATTTATTCTTTCTAATGATGGAGACAAAATTGGGAGTCCGGGAGGTACGGTAACGAGTTTAATAACTGCAAATTTAATTAGCGGAAATCCAAGAGAGGTATCGTTTGAAGTGTCGGGATTGCCGGGATTATCAACGGGAACATTTGATTCGACATTGTGTATTCCAACGTTAACTGAACCGTGTCAGAAGAGTTTAGAAATTGATATTGATGGAGCGGTAGATGTGGGAGATTATGATATAACTGTAACTGGAACTGCAGGGGATGAAAGTGAAACTACTGTGTTTAATTTGGAAGTTATGGAGCCTGGAACTCCGCTTCCGGATTTTGAATTGAGTGCTGGTTTGCTACATGATAAAATTAGACCTGGAGGAAGTGAGTCAGGATCGGCTGTAGCAACTGTTGTTCTTGGAGACTTTACGAATATTGATTTTGCTTCTTCAAGCAGCGATCCCGAAAAAGTAACTATAACTATCGATCCGGGTAATTGTGTGCCTACAGCATCCGGGACAGAGAATTTTTGTGTAGTTAATATACAAGCTATTGTTGCAGATGATGCTCCTTTGGATACGGT
>CAZQLX010000023.1:0-829 GCA_964594495.1 Candidatus Woesearchaeota archaeon
AGCAAATAAAGTAAGAGTATTGAATAGAAAAATAAGAAAACTAAAAGAGGAAGAAATGGTAATTACAGAATTGATCAAACTAACACAGAAAGAAACATTTGAACTTAAGAGGATGGATATGGAAGAATATAGAGAGGCAATGATACAGTACGAGAAGAGAATATCCAATATAATCGAAGAACTTATAGAAGCGGAAAGCCAAAGAGCATTTGCGTTGAAGTTTACGAGAAAAGGTAAAAGGATAAAGATAGAAAAAGAAAGGCTTATTACTCTAGTTAAAGAATTACAGACTGATTTCGTAAAGAAAGGTATAATAGATTCAAAAGTATATGAATTGAAAATGGAAAGCTACAATAGGCGTTTGGGAGAGATAGATGAGAAATTAGCTACATTAGAAGCTAAGCAAGCCCTCAGAGATAATACTAGTTTTCTAAAATTCGGGGGAAACAATTAGCATGAATAAGTTCATTTCAAAATTCAAATTTGTTATTTTAATAATTTTAATTGTTGTCGCAGCCGTAGCGGTTTATTTCACTTTCTTTTATACTTATGAATGTCAAAGTTATGAATGCTTTCAAAAATCAATGATCACGTGTGATAAGTCATCATATCTTAACGAAGAGCCAGAAGCTTCTTGGAAATATGTAATTCAAGGAGAAAGTGGTAATTCTTGCATTATTGATGTCACACTATTACAAGCTAAGCAAGGAGAGTTAGGAATCGATAGATTAAATGGACTTTCAATGTCTTGCTCTTTCTCCCTCGGTCTTTCCAGCTATCCAGAAAAAGATCTTAGTAAATGTAATGGCAGATTGAAAGAAGAACTTCA
>CAZQLX010000023.1:839-14542 GCA_964594495.1 Candidatus Woesearchaeota archaeon
GACCAAAACCTTAATCCTCTTACATAAATATATTAATCTTGAAACTATAATAGATCATGACAATCAAATTTGGTCCTGCTGGCCTCGGCCCTGTAAAAACTGCCTTACAAACCCTGGAAACTTATCACAAATTAGAGCTAAAGGCGTGTGAAATTGCTTTTACATATAGCGTTTATATTAAGCCTCAAGATGCAATTATAATAGGAAAGAAAGCGAAGGAGTTAGGCATCGATTTAAGTATCCATGCGCAATATTGGGTCAATCTTAACTCTTCAGAAGAAATAAAAAGACAAGCTACAAAACAAAGGATACTGGATTGTTGTAAGATTGGGGAACTCTTACAAGCAAAAACTGTTGTTTTTCACCCAGGATATTATGGAGATGATAGAAATAAAGCTGCTGAAACAATTAAGCAAGGAGTTATAGAGATAATGAAAGAGATAAAAAAGAATAACTGGAAAATCCAAATCGCCCCAGAAACAATGGGTAAAGTAAACGTTTTTGGTTCTGTAGAAGAAATTTCTAATCTAGTTAAAGAAACAGGATGTTCTTTCTGCATTGATTTTGCACACATTCTTGCTCGCGACAAAAAAGTTAATTTTGAATCTGTTTCAAAATTATTTCCACAGAAAATTTGGCATGTTCATTTCTCCGGAATTGTTTATGGAGATAAAGGAGAAAAGCATCACCGCACTACTAAAAAAGAAGAATGGGATAATCTATTAAAAAACTTAAAAGAAATCTCTAAAGAAAAAGAAATCATAATCATAAATGAATCCCCTACTCTTGTTGAAGATTCAGTTGAAGGATTAAAAATTGCCAAGATACTTAATTTAATTTAATTTTTTGTGCAATAAAAATATTCCTTGGTATACCGAAGTTATTTTTATTTAACTTTAGACCTATCAATTGAAACCAGTTTTGCCCTAGCTCTATCAGGCTCATTTCTTACTAAATTAAGTATCTCTAGAACCTTTTGTATGACCTCATCATAGCTTTCTCTTTTGTATACTTTAAGTTTATCAAGTCTATCTTTAGTTTGTTTCTCAAGCTTTATCGTCGTTATTTTTCTTTCCATGTGTGGTATAACTTGGTATACTATTTAAATCTTTTTTCACTGATTTGTTACTTAATAATAAGAACTATAGTGTTGTCACCACAAAGTTTATAAAGAGCTTAAAGGATCTATATATAACTAAATTTACCATGGCAAAAATGACATCTATCAAGTTGATGGTTTTACTTGGTGCAATTATTGCTTTAGCAGTTTTTTCAATTGCTAACGTAAGTGCATTTGGTTCCATAACAAGTGTCGAAGTTAATGGCGTAGAAGGCCTCTCAGGCGATGAACTCGCTGTATTTGCTGGACAAACAGTTCCAGTAAGAGTAGTCTTCGAGTCAACTGAAAACGCAGATGATGTCAGAGTTAAGGCTTGGGTTTCTGGAGCAAGAGACTATAGTGTCTCTTCTGAAAGATTTGATGTCCTTGAAGGCAAAACATACAGTCGACTTTTGACTGTTCAAATGCCTTTTGACATTGACCCAGATGAACCTCTTACCTTATTCGTTTCTCTAGAAAGCAGAAATGATGGTGAGGGTGACCGAGCTGAAATTGAACTTGCTGCACAAAGAGAGTCCTACATTGTAGAGATTCTTGATGTTACAATGGACACTCAAGTGAAAGCTGGAAGTACCTTGACTGCAGATGTAGTCTTAAAGAACAGAGGAAGACAATTCGCTGAAGACACATTTGTAAGAGCTACTATACCTTCATTAGGCGTAGAAGCAAAAGCTTACTTCTCAGACCTTTCTGCTGAGGACCAGTCCGATCCGGACAAAGAAGATGCTTCTGAAAGAAGACTCTTCTTGAAAGTACCTGCAAACGCACCTGCTGGAGTTTATACAGTAGAGTTTCAGGCATATAACGCGGATTCTGTAACCACAGTTACTAAAAAAGTAGCTGTTGTTGGTGCAAGTGAGGACAGCGTTGTTGTTTCCCCAGTACACAGTAGATCTGTAGATGCTGGAGAAAAAGCAATGTATAGCATTACTCTAGTAAACTCTGGTGACAGAGTAAGAGTATATGAATTGGTTGTTGATGCTTCATCTGGAGTATCCGTTGAAGTTGAAGAACCAGTTGTTGCTATACCTGCTGGTTCAAGCCGAACTGTAAAAGTTGAAGCTAGTTCTAATAGAGCTGGAAAATACGACTTTGCAGTAAACGTGCACTCTGACTCTGAGTTAGTAAAGACCGAAAGCTTCGTACTTAATGTAGGAACAAGAGATGCTGCAGATGGTTATGATAACGGTGGAGCAAACGCAACACTTATCTTGACTATCGTTCTAGCAGTTATCTTTGTAGTCCTATTAGTGGTACTAATTGTATTGCTAACAAGAAAGACCGAAAAGAAATCCGAAGAGTTTGGCGAGAGCTACTACTAAAAATAATTTAATTTTTTTATTTTTTTAACTTCATTTTGTAGCCTCCCACTCTTTATTTAAAAAAAGAGTATTTTAATAGTTAAAATATAAACTAAGTAGACTTTGTTTAAGATAATTTAGCACATCAGGAATCCTTAAATATCTTAATTTTCACCTAACTAAATGGTGTATATCAAAAAGATAGTGATGCATAACTTCAAGAGTTTTGCTCCCAAAGCTGAAATTGTCTTTGATCAGGGAATTAACGTCATAATTGGGCCAAATGGATCCGGAAAAACCAATGTTTCAGATAGTTTATCTTTTGTCTTAGGTAGACTATCTGCTAAATCAATGCGTGCTGCAAAATCTAGTAATTTAATATTTATGGGTTCGAAATATGTTAAGCCAGCACATGAAGCATCTGTTGAATTATTTTTAGACAATACAGATAGGTCATTCTCAATAGACTCGAATGAAGTAGTTATTAAGAGATCAATTAGAAAAGATGGTCAAGGAATATACAAGATTAATAACGAAACCAAAACAAGAACAGAAGTAATAGAACTTTTGGCTCAGGCAGGTATTGATCCTTATGGTTATAATATGATTATGCAAGGCCAAATACAATCTGTTGTCAAAATGCACCCTGAAGAAAGAAGAAAAATCATAGAAGAAGTAGCAGGAATAGCTATATATGAATCTAGAAAAGAAAAATCTCTTCATGAATTAGAAAAAACCGAAGAAAAATTAAAAGAAATATCAACAATTTTAAGAGAAAGAACATCTTTCTTAAAAAACCTTGAAAAAGAAAAAGCCCAAGCACAACGTTTCAAAGATTTAGAATTAACAGTAAAAAGAAGCAAAGCTTCAATTTTAAATAGAAAACTAGAAGACAAGAAGCGAGAATTAGAATCGGCTGCAAAATCAATTTCAGAAAAAACAGAACAAAAAGAAAGAATAAAAGAAAAAGCATCAAAAATTCAAATTCATATAGAGACCCTTTCTGAAAAAATAAATCAAATTAATAAACATATTCAACAAGCCTCGGGTTTGGAGCAAGAAACCCTTAGAAACTCAATTGCTAACCTAAAAGCGGAATTAGAGGGACTTAAAGTTAGAAAAGAGGGTTATGAGAACCGTTATGCAGAGATTGAAAGAAGAATTGAAGAGATCTCTCGTTCTATTCCAGATTTAGAAGGGGAAATAAACAATTTACGTAGAGAATCCCCCCAAATAGCAAAAAAGTCCCAAGAATTAAAAAAGAAAAAGGACGAATTAGCAAAAATAGAAGAAGAAAGAAAAAGCATTCTTTCATTAAAGGCCGAACTAAATCTTATCAAAGAAAGAATAAAAGAAAAAGAGCATTCATTAGCTAGAGTTGTTGCCGAATCTGAATCTCTACTGAGAAATTTAGAAGAGTATTCAATTAATCTTATTTACAAAGATGAATCGGAATGTAAAAAATCAATAGAGGTATTAAAGAACTCTTTAAACTCTAAAAAAAATATTCTTGAAGATCTTAACAAAGCAGAACTTTACAATGAAAAAATCATTTCCATATCAGAAATTGAGATAAAAAGAGCAGAAAAGATACGTTCCGATGTTGAGAAATTAGATGTTTGTCCTCTCTGTCAAACAAAAATAACTCAAGAACATATCTCTCATGTCTTCAAATCTGCATACGAACAAAATAGTTTAGCTAAAGAAAAGCTCGCACATTCAACTCACGATCTTGAAAAAATAAAAGAAAAGAAAGAGACTATCTTAAAGGAAATAAAAGATATAGAAAGCAGAATATCATTTTCGGAAATGGAATTATCAAAACATCACTCTATAAAAGATAAAAAAGAGAGCCTTAAACGTATAGTTGATCATGAAAAAACTCTAAAATTCGAGACATTAAAATTAGAAGAAAAGAGAAAACATCTTGAACTCAAAGCGCAAGATGTAAACAAAATAGAAGAACTCTACCATACTAAAATACTTGAAATCGAGGAGATTTCATCTCGCACAGAAGAAGATATAGATACCACTTTGTTGTATAAGGAAAGAGAATTGGAAAACATAAATAATGTTGTTAAAAGAAGTAAAGAAGATCTCGAGGATTTACAAAGTAGTATTGAAGAGATTTCAAATAATATAGAGTCAAAACTATCCTTATTAACGGAAAAAGAAGATCAAGAAAAGAAATTAAATGAAAGATTCAAGAAAATGTTTGAAGATAGGGAAAGATTACAACACGAATCGCAAGAAAATAATCTTAAATTGGCAGAGACAAATAACGAAGTTCGTCAAATAGAAGATCAGGTTAACTACCTTAAAATAGGGCAGGCGCAATTAGATGCTCAGCGTGAAGCTATTGAAATGGAAATGTCCGAATTTGTAGGGATTGAATTAATAAAAGCTTCAATTCCATCTTTAGAAGAAAGACTTCAGAAGGCTCAACAAGATCTTTATCAGATAGGATCAATTAATCTTCGTGCCCTAGAGGTATATGAAGATGTAAAGAAAGAATATGATGCCGTTCAACTCCGCGTTGATACAATAGAAAAAGAAAAAGTAGATATTCTTAAAATTGTGGAAGAGATAGATAAGAAGAAAACTCGTGAATTCATGAAAACCTTCCGCGTAGTCAATGAAATCTTCACCCGTAATTTTTCTAAACTATCAGCTAAAGGAACTGCTTATCTAGAGATAGAAAACCCTGAAGACATCTTCTCAGCAGGAGTCAATATTGTTGTAAAGTTAGCTAAAGGAAAATACTTTGATGTAACTTCTCTTTCTGGAGGGGAGCAAACCCTTGTCGCCCTTTCTTTACTTTTCGCGATTCAAGAACACAAACCTTATCACTTCTATGTTTTCGATGAGATTGATGCAGCATTAGACAAACGTAACTCCGAGCGCCTTGCAGCCCTTCTTAATCAATATATGAAAGCGGGACAATATATTGTAATCACACATAACGACGCCATTATTCTCAATTCCAACGTTCTCTACGGTATCAGTATGCACGATGGTGTTTCTAAGATCTTAAGCCTTAAAGTTAGTTAAAGTTAACTTTAAAAACAAACTTTCTATTTATTTACATGAGATTTATACGCGAGAATGCAGCAGGAATCGGAGCATCAATTGGTTTAACTCTAGGTGTAGGTTATTATGGACCTGATATCTTACAACCCCTATTTCATCAAATATCTGAATTAATCCATAATCCTCATTTAAGGGAGTTTGCAAATGCCATAAATCCATATATTGCCAACTCTCTTGGTCCTGCAATGACTACATATGCAGGTTTTGGTCTTGGAATGTTAATTCACAAAGACAATTTAGAAGAAGATATTTCTCGGCATTAATTTAACTCTTTAATCGCATAACTTCCAAAAATAAAAAGAGGATATAGTTTTTCTATTTTTTCAACAGCATTCTCTATTTTATTTTCACTTAAACTTCCATCTATTTCTATGAAAAAAGAATATTCTCCTAATTTTTTTCCTGTTGGGATAGATTCTATTTTCGTTAGATTTATATTATCTTCTTTAAACACAGTTAGAATGTCATAAAGAAGACCTGGTTTGTCTCTTTCCGGACTTATCAAAAAACTCGTTCTTATTTTTTCTCCTTGTATGTCTTGATTTTCATTATTTTTTGAAATTAAAATAAATCGAGTTTTATTACCTGGATTATCTTCTACATTTTTTTTCCATATTTTTAATTTATAATATAAAGCAGCCTCTTTTGAACCTAAAGCTGCATAATTTTCATCTCTAGATGCGATCTCCATTGCTTTTGATGTGCTACTCGTTTCTTCAGTCACTTTGTCTCTGTATTGATTCAATAAATTCAAACATTGACCTAACGCTTGAGGATGAGAAATTATTTTTGTAAATTTATTCTTTTTTGAGGCCAGACAATGATGAATTGGTAAATCAAATGCCTTATTTATTTTAGCTTTATATTTTTCTAAAGCAATTATAGACTCTCTTACGCTTCCATGTAACATGTTTTCGATCGGAGCTAATCCTATTTCACTTTTTCCCTGAGAAACATTTCTGTATATTTCTTCGATATTTGAACATAAAATGATTTCTTCTTCTAGAAATTCTTTCAAATACACAATATGACAATAACTATGAGAAGGACCTAAAACAGATATCTTCATTTTTTATTCCCATTTTTTAACTCATTTATCTTATTTTCTTGTATACTAGAGGATTCGTCAAAGATTAATTGAAAAAAAGAACGTATGAATTCGTCATTTCCATAACCTTTTTCCCTAAACTCATTAATTTTCTTTTGAATTATTTCTTCTTCTCTTTTTCTATCTCTTACATTTATTCCATTTTTAACTTTATACTCAACCAAATCCTTTCCTATTAAGTTAAATCTATCTACTAATAAGTTTAGGATCGAATTATCAATATTATCTATCTTACTTCGTATTTCTCCAATATCCATGTTTACTTTACTAAAAAAGCCTATTTAAAATCTTTCAAACTACTCTGTTTTTTATCCTCTTCAGCTGGAAACAAAGCTTTCCAAGTTGCCCATGTTTTTCTAAATATCCCCGAATCTCTCAACTTTGCACCATTTTTCTTTAAGAATTCAACTGTGAAAGGATCAGAGGGATATCCGCTTCCAGAATTACCATATTCTTTGTATTTTTCCTTAATCTTTTCAACTTCTTCTTCTCGCATAACTTTAGCAAGTATTGAAGCAGCTCCAACACTTGGATGATTAAAATCTGCTTTATGTTCGCAACTAATCTCTAAATTCTCTTTGTGTTCTATAAAACTCTCAAGTTTTATCTGCCAGGCTTTAATATTTGTAGAGGGACAATCAATAATAACTTTAATCTTCTCTTTTTGATATTTTCCTGTATTAATGGTATTTACAATCTCAGCCATTTTTTTTGCCTCGAGAGTATTCAAGTTCGTCCCACCATTCAAGGAGGAATCAATTTCATCAGGATATATCTTAATTATATGATGCATAAGTGAGTTTTCTTTAATATATTTAGACACCTTAATTCTTGTTGAATGTAACATTAATTTAGAGTCTTTTACTCCGTTTCCTGTTAGTTTTGATTCTTGTGTTTTATCAACTAAAACGCCTGCAAGAATCATTGGTCCAAGAACTGGCCCACGAGCGGCATCGTCTATTCCTAATATTAACATATCTTTCTTATAATTTTCTCTTTTTTAAGTCTTTACTCTTTTCCGCAATTGTTTTATGAAATGCAAATGATATTCCCCAGTACTTTTTATCAGCACCATTGGAAATGGTTGGATTTGAACGCCGTTTATTACAAGTCCTTTAGACAAGATATGGTGTCTTATTCTATAATCTTTAATTTCTAATTCAAACTCTTTTAGTGCCTCTTCAGGATTAGAAAAGAAGAGGTCAATTAATACACTTGATAAATGAGTTGCAGGTTTTCCCTTTCTCCCATAATTCCGTGAAGCTAAATGATGTCCTTTATAACCTGCTCGATGAATTGCGTCTATCACGCTAAAGTCTAAGCCGATCATGAATCTCGTATTTTCTGCCAAATATCTAAATACATGATCTGAAGGTCTTAACATGAAATGTTCGCATGCTCCTCTCATCCCATATCTATAAACTGGCATGTACAGTTTTGGGTTTTCATTTGGATAATTTGATAGTTGTAAATTACGGTACCCTTCTATCTGTTTATCTTTCAACATGACTCTTCTTGTATGTCCTACAGCTTTTACTTCTAAATGTCTATTTCTGGAAACATCTGTCCCATCTGGAATAACATTCATCCCTTTTCTTCTTGGTAATTTTTCTCCTCCGAAAATTGCTTCATTTAAACCTTCATAAAAACATCCTAGAATTGTAGTTATCGTCTTTTCATTTGCAATTGTTATCGGGAAAGGAATACGAGCGCTATATACTTTAGGACAAAATACATCGCTTCCCCTTCTCATCCTTTCTGCTAACAATCCTTCTGGCAACATGACTTAGCATAATTTAACTCTTTAAATTAATTATGCTGTTTGAATGAGATTACATTATCGTCATTGAAAAATTAAAATAAAATAATATAAATAAAAGATACTTAAATAAAAAATGCAAGAGGAAAAAATTGCTGAATTTGTAGGAATTATGTTAGGTGATGGTAATTTTAGAATATACCCATCGAGGGCAGGAAATAAGATTAAAAAACAACATAGAATTAAAGTTACATTAGATTCTAGGAACACACTGTATCGAGACCATGTAATCAAAATCATGAAAGAAGTATTAAATATAGAGCCAAGATTATATTTTCACAAGAAGAAAAACGGTATAGATATTGCTACTTTTAAGAAAGATAAATATTACTATGTCCTTAATGAGATCGGTCTTAAGGAATCTCCGAAATGGGATCATATGGAAGTACCGGAAAAATATCGAAGGGGAGCATTAGGTTTGTTAGTTCTAAAAGGGATATTTGATACTGATGGACATTTATCTGTTTTTAATAATAACGGTTTAGTTTATCCAAGAATTGAAATAAGATTATGTCCTTCTCCAGCTCAAGAGCAAATTAATAATATATTAGATGAATTTAAATTTCAATATAAAATACAAAATCTTGAACGTGGAAAAACTCGAATTAGAATAAGTGGCAAAGAACAATTAAAAAAATGGTTCGAATTAATAGGAAGTTCTAATCCAATTCATAATAAAAAAGCAGAAAATTTAATAAAATAAATAGCAGCGGTTGGATTTGAACCAACGACCTCGAGGTTTCCCCAATTGTTCTTCGATATGGGCCTCGCGACTACTCCAGGCTAGTCCACGCTGCTATAAGAAAGTGAGATACGAAGTGCTTTTAAACCTTCCCGTATATTTATTATCATGAGCGGCCCAGGCGAAGGAAAAATACATCTCGGAAAAGCAGACGTTTACATTCACTTAAAAGGAAAAAGTGGCGCATCAGTAACACACGTCGATGTCGAGTTAGATAAACTCAATGATATAATCAAACCAGGAGAAAGTACATATGTCGGAGCTAAAGAAGGTGGCGTCTTTCTTGGTTTAAAGAAAGGAATGATTGAAAGAGCAGAAAAATTAGCGAAAAAGTAAAAAATAATCTTCAAATAACAATCTTTAAAACCCTCTCTTTCTCTTCCATTTCATGCCAACGTGGCCCAGCGGTTACGGCGCGGGATTGCTAATCCCGTTTCTCGCAAGAGATTCCCCGGTTCAAATCCGGGCGTTGGCGTTTAACATTCTCTATAAGCAAACATTTAAATGCTCAATAGTTGAATATTATTTATACAATTGTAAGGAGTAAAAACATGAAAGGTAAAATAAAATTTTTCGATGAAACTAAGGGATTTGGATTCATAATTGGAGAAGATGGAAATCAATACTTTGTTCACAGTACCGGATTAAATCCTGGAGTCACAGTTCGTGAAAACGATGCTGTAACATTTGAAATTGAACAAGGCGACAAAGGTCCTAAAGCAACAAAAGTTTCTAAACAATAGATTTTTAACATTTTAAGTAAATTTAATAATAATTAACACTATAAACTTCACAAGCAGGGCACATAAAAACTTATAAACTTAAATTATAGTCAAAAATTATGAAACGGGCACTTTATTCCTTCATCGCAGCAGTTACACTAACCGCCCTTGCCGGTTGTAAACCGGTAACAGAAGATCCTTCTCAAGAGGCAGCTTATACTGTAAATAATTATCCTAGGTTGAATAAAGTCTATAATCCTTCTAAAAAATCTCTTGTTTTTATCTTAGATACTTCTAGTAGTATGAATGAAAGTTTAAACGGGAATAGTAAAATAGATCAAGCGAAGAGATCTCTTAAGGATATTCTTGAAGTGTATAGAGCCCATAATGATAAAAATGACGATTTAGAGGCAGCACTTTATTGCTTTTCTGATAATCCATTAATAAAAGAACTAATGCCTCTAAAAAAATTTGATTATCACGCTTTAAATAATGAAGTAGATAAAGCTCAAATTAGCTATTTTTCAGGAACCCCATTAGGAATGGCCCTTGCAAGAGCTGAACGTGAATTAGATTTTTTTGCAACCGGAAACAAATATATAATTTTGCTTACAGATGGAGAGAATTCAATAGGAAGAGATCCAGAAAAGGTATTTGCCGATATACAACAATCAAATCCAAAGAGCGGAGACAGAGAAACAACACTCTATGTAATTGCTTTTAATGTTGACAGAAAAGTTTTTGACCCACTTGAAAAATTAGGGGCAAAAGTTAGAGAAGCGCAAAACGGCAAAGAGCTTACAGATGTACTTCAAGCAGCAAGTGAAGAAATCCTATTAGAAGCTCCGGATCCAAAAGCAAAATAATTTAACTCTTAGCTCGGCTTTTACTTATTTCTTCTCGCCAGAAACTCGGGAGTTTGTATTCGACAAAACCTTCGAAATCAGAATCAATAAGATACGCATACTTGACTTTTTCTTCAGTGTTTTCAAAAAGAGATTTTGCCTTCAAGTAAAATTTCTTTATTTCGTTTCTTTCCATCTCTAATTGCAGTAAACTTCCTTCTTTTACAATTAAAGTATCAGTAAGTTTCAAAACATTTTTATCAATCATACCCGTGTTTTGCGTAATAAATATTAAAGTAAGGTCTTTATGTCTTGCAATTGCCATTAATTTAGCCAATTCTTTATTATGCTGTGACATACTTTCTCTTGAACTGTAAGAAATTGCTCCTTCATCAACAAGTATGACGCTTCCGGTTGAAGCTTTATCAACATCATCAATAGCATTTATCCATGAAGGAAGAACTTCTTTCCTCACACCCAATACATAACATTTTCTTTCTGTTTGAAAATGAATGTTCTCAAGGATTCTGAACCCCAAAGCACTCTTTCCGCTTCCTCTCTTTCCAAAAATAAGCACAATAAGAGATTTATTATATATATTTCTGATGAAATGATCATATTCTCCTTCTATTTGTGTATGTAATTTTAATTCTTCAAACTTCGAAGACATCTTATAAAACTCACTTTTTTTAATTTTACTTTCTTCCCTTTTTGTTTTTATTCCTCTGAATATAAGCTTAATTATCTTTCCAATTAGTTTAAAGATTAGTTTTATCAACCCCCAAATAATTGTAACAATCAAAAATCTTATTATGCGCCAGGTAATCGACACTTTCTTTTTAGACATTCAAAATTAAAGACCCTTGGTTATATTAAACTTCTTATTTTTACCAACCTTTTTATAGTTATTCTCCCAATTTTATCCATGAAAGATGAAGAAAAACTTAATCTTCTTATTATTTATGGTTCTGTTCGTCCCCAAAGAAGAGGAATTAGGGTGGCAAAATACTTTGTTAATAAACTTAAAGAACGCGGCCATAAAGCAGTTCTCGTTGATCCGTTAGAATATAAGCTTCCTCTTTTAGAAAAACCTCTTTATCATTATGAAAAAGGAGAGAAAATTCCTCCTATATTGAAAGAGCTCTCTAAGATTATTTCTGAAGCAGACGGATACATAATAGTAAGCGGAGAATATAATCACTCAATTCCTCCAGCTTTAACAAACCTTATGAATCATTTCTTTGACGAATATTTCTATAAACCGAGTGGAATTGTTTGTTATTCAAACAGCTCTTTTGGTGGAGTTAGAGCAGCAATGCAATTGCGTGCTTTCCTTGCTGAAATAGGTACAACTTCTATACCTAAAATCCTCCCAATACCTAAAGTTTCAGATGCTTTCGATCCTTCGGGAAAACTTCTTGATAAAGCGTATGAAAAGCGCGTTTCTTATTTCCTAGAACAATTCGAGTGGTATGCAAAAGCAATGAAAGTTGCTCGTTTGACAGGCACACCACCTGTAGACTAATTTCTCCTCTCTTTCCCACCCCCCTTATTTTAGTAACCACTTAGTAATAGTGACAAATAGAAAGGTTTATAAGTCCTTTTTACCTATAAAAATCATGAGAAAAACAGGTATGTTAGCAAGGTTAATTACAGGCTTAGCAGCTTTCGCTTTAGCTGGAACTAGTCTTGAAGCTAAAGCTGAAAGTAATGATGGAACAAACTCTCCACAATATAGAATATTAAAAGAAAACATAGTTGATACACAAACACAATTCATAGAAGGATCTGAAACTTCTTGGAAGTTTAGGAAAGGATATGATAATTATCCAGGAGAAACTCAAAGCGAAAAAAGAAGCAATTGTCTAAAAGCATGTATTGAAGGAGAAGAAATGTTGCTTCAAGCTGCATTTGAAGGAAGAACTTCAGATGAGGCTATCAGTAAAGTTGCTAAAAAATATCTCGCACATTTAGATGCCAACGATGATAACGTATGTTATACAAATAAAGCAGTATTTGAGTTAACAAGAGAAGAAATCGGTTTGAAAATAAAACATTATCAAAGAATGAGGGAAGCCAAAGGAACTACTTATAACGAAATTCTTAATAATGTATATACCGATTGTGATTCATTTGTAAAGTATAACAATGAACTTAGTGGGAAAACACAAGCAAGAAATATTGCAATGAAGAGTACAATTCATTGGACAACGTTTGGGCAGGCTAATGGTGTTTTTGATCATATGGCAAATGTGGAGGAAAATATAAGAGTAAATGAAGTTACAAATGCACCTTGGTATGCTCATTGTCAAGAACTTCATAAAAAGAACGGAAATGGGAAAGCAAGAAACGGAAAGAGAAAGTAACGAAATTCTTATTAATCTCACTTTCTCTCTAAATCTATGATGACTCTAGGTGAAATAGAGAGAAGAATGAATACCGTGAACAATTGGGCTTTAGAGGAAAATGCAATTGTTAAAGACTTTTCTTTCCCTAGTTTTAAAGTCGCTCTTGAGTTTGTAAACAAAATCGCCGATATCGCAGAAAAATTAAATCATCATCCGGATATTCTTTTGAGTTTCAACAAAGTCCGCATCTCTTCAACAACACATTCAGATAAAGGTCTTTCCGACAAAGATTTTGATCTCGCAGAACAAATTGATAAAATCCAATAAATTAAACTAGTGCAGTTTCTAAAGATTTGTAAACTTTTGCCCAATATTCTGCACTAACTTTATCATTTTCTCTATTTGGACCACAATCTATCAATCTTATCCCTTTTCTACTAACAAAATTTTGAACAGGCTGTGTTAATATATCATGATGATAAGTGGATGTTGCAAGTACAACTGGAATTCTTAGTTCATTTGCTCTTTCAGCAACTAATATTCCTAATGGTTGAGACGATTCGTCAGCTTCCATTTCTTCTCGTAATGCTCCGAAATAATCTTCTGTA
>CAZQLX010000024.1:0-14009 GCA_964594495.1 Candidatus Woesearchaeota archaeon
AATGCAACCGTTATAAGTAAAATTAGGAAAGAAGATGGAGTTATAATTGGAATGACAAATATGGATGAGTTTGCTTGTGGAGGATCAGGGGAGAAAAGCGCATTTGGAGCGACCGAGAGCCCGGCAGCTCCGGGAAGAGTAGCTGGAGGAACAAGTAGTGGAAGTGCAGCGGCAGTTGCAGCGGGTTTTTGTGATGTTTCTCTTGGAAGCGATACTGGAGGGAGCGTAAGAAATCCTAGTTCACATTGTGGAGTAATAGGTGTTAAACCCTCTTATGGGCTTGTATCGAGACACGGATTAATTGATTCAGCGATGAGTTTTGATCAAATAGGACCTATTGCAAAGAATGTTGAAGATGCAGCTCTATTGTTAGATGTAATAAAAGGTAAAGATGAGAAAGATACGATGAGTGTTGAAAGCGGAGAAATTAAGTTGGAAAAACTCGGGAAAGTAAAAATAGGCGTATTAAAAATTAAAGGAGTAGATAAAGAGATACAGAAATTAGTTGATAAGAAAGTTGATGAGAGTATAAAGAAATACGGATGGGAGAAGAGGGATTTGGAAATTAATTATATCGAATTGGCAGTTCAGACTTATTATCCTATTCAGTATGTTGAATTCTTTTCTGGAACAAGAAGATTTGATGGAAGAAAATACGGGTATAAGATTGAAGAAAAGTGTGGGGAAGAAGTATTGAGGAGGATTTTAGGAGGCAGTGAAATATCAAGAGCTGAGTTTGAGGGAGCTTATTATGAAAAAGCTTTGAAAGTTAAACAATTGATAAAAGAAGAATTTGAAAAGGCATTTGAAAGTGTTGATTGTGTTATTTTGCCAACATGTCCGGGATTGCCTTGGAAAGTTGGGGAGGGGAAGAAAATGACTCCTGAAGAAGATTATGCATACGATGCTTTAACAATTCCTGCAAATCTAGCAGGAATTTGTGCTGTTTCGATTCCTGCAGGGAAAGTTGATGGAATTCCTGTTGGAATGCAGATAATGTGTGGGAAGGGAGAAGAAGGAAAGATGCTTTCAATTGCTAGGGAGTTCGAGAGACAAGGATTAATATTTCTATAATTCAAAGCAATTAAGTTTATAAGACTGAAAAGGCTTTTGCAAAAATGGAAATTGGAGGATTAAAAATCGAATTTCTGGGACACTCAGGATTTTTAATTACATGCAAAGATGGGAAAAAGATTGCTATAGATCCTTATAATATCTCAGAAAAAGCTGCCGAATCAAAAGTAGATTACATATTGGTAACACATAGTCATTATGATCATTGTAGTATAAAAGATATTGAAAAGTTATCTAAAGAGAACACGGTTGTTATAATCCCGCCTGATGCTCAAAGTAAGGTAACTCGAGTGGAAGGACTTCACATGCAGGTTATAGAGGTTGGGGATGTTCTTGAATTGGGGAATATTAAGATAGAGACGATGCCGGCTTATAATATTGATAAAGAGTTTCATCCTAAAAAAGAATTTTGGTTAGGGTATCTCATAAAAATTAATGGCGCTGTTATTTATCATAGTGGGGATAGTGATAAAATTCCTGAAATGGAAAAGTTAACAGGGTATGGAAAACACGGGGTTGAATTTATTGTTTTGTTGCCTGTTTCAGGAAATTATGTAATGACTGCTGAGGAAGCAGCCGATGTTGCTAGCATGCTTAAACCAGATTTAGCGATTCCAATGCATTATGGGGCGGGAGTTGCTGGCACGGTAGAAGATGCTGAGAGATTTGTTGCATTATGTAAGGAGAGAGATATTGATGCTAGAATTTTGGAGAGAATTTAATGGATATAGAGCTAGTAAAGCCGAAATGGATTGCAGGTAGTGAGAGGAGATTTCTTAATTTTATAAAAGGAATAAAAGATACAGATAAAATCGCAATTATAAGTCATACTGATGCTGATGGTGTTATATCTGCTAAAGTTGCGAGTAAAGTATTAAAAAATGCAATAGTTAGATTTGCGGGATATAATGAATTGAATGAAAAGATTGTAAGCTGGGTTAAGGAAAATAAAATAAACAAAGTTTTTATGTGCGATTTAAGTATTGAAGATTATAAGTTTGTTAAACAAATGGAAAAAATTGTGAAACTCGTAATTGTCGATCACCATACTTTTGAAAAAGATTTGAATAATAAAAAAACAGTTTTTTTAAATGCGCATGGATTTTGTGCTTCCTATTTGAGCTATTATCTTTTTTCTAAAGTTCAAGATTTGGAAAAGATAGATTGGCTTGTTGCTTGTGCTAGCGTTGCTGATTGGGCGTTTTTTGATAATGCTGAATGGATGGATAAGATTTACAAAAAGTATGGGGAAAAATTTAATGCTTCTGAAAATTTAATTAAAACAGGAAAGTTTTGGGATTTGGAGTACAATATTTCTCTTGCAATTTTGTATTTTAAACATGATTTACAAGAAGGATTAAGAAAGATATTTGATAATCTGGGAGAGAAATTCGGGGAGATTGGAGATTTAGAGAAGTATTCTAAGATTGTGCATGTTGAAATTGCTAAAGGAATAAACGATTTTTATATAAACAAAGAAGATATTAAAGACGGATATTTTATTGAATTTTCTTCGCAATATCCTATAAAAGAAGTAGTAGTAAATATCTTGGCTTCTAAAACACCTAACAAGACATTTATTGTTGCGCAAAAAGGGGATGCAGGGATGAAAGTTTCTGCGAGACGTCAGGATGGAAGTGTTAATTTACCTGAATTGTTAAAAAAACTTATTGTTGGTTTTGAGAAAGCAACTGCTGGAGGGCATATTAAGGCAGCCGGCACACAATTTCCTTTGAGATATTACGAAGAGTTTAAAAAAAGAGTGAAAAGTTTGTAATTTCGACATTTTATTAGTTAAAAAATAACAAAAAACAGAATTTTTGTTATTTTAAAATGAAAAGCATTTTTCGCGAACAATTGTGTTTCACCATAGACAAATATTTAAAGTAGAATTAAATATGAAATGTATGATATTTGGGTGTTTTTACCACTTTAATAATAAAAAAGGGGAAAAAGGGAATGAATTTATGTTTATTAGTTGAAAGGAGGTATATTGAATAAATGGTGCTTGATTTTGCAAAAGAAGCTTTACAAAATGTTGCTACACATAGCATAAACTTTGATGAATTAAGAGCTGGAAAAGCTAACATTAAAGTTTTTGGTATTGGAGGTAGCGGTTGTAACTCTATTACATGGCTTTTCAATAAAGGAGTTAGTGGTGCTACTATTTATGGTATCAATACTGACGCTTTACATCTAAGCATTACAAAGGCAGATGAAAAAATTCTTATAGGAAAAGAATTGACAAGAGGACTTGGTTGTGGTGGATTCCCTCAAAAAGGAAGAGAGGCTGCAAAGGAATCATTGTCAGAAATAAAGAAATCAACAAGTGCTGCTGATATGGTATTCATCATTGCAGGAATGGGTGGTGGTACTGGAACAGGAGCTGCTCCAGTTGTTGCTCAATTGGCTAAAGAGTCGGGAGCGGTAGTTATCGGAGTTGTTACAATGCCTTTTGAATGTGAGAAAGCTAGACAAGACAAAGCTGAATTTGGTTTACAGGAATTAAGTGAAGTTGTTGATACTGTTATAGTTATTGACAACAATAGACTTGTAGATATTGCTGGTAACTTGCCAATGGAACAGGCCTTCGCAGTAGCAAACGAGCTAGTAAGTACAATGATAAAAGGAATTGTGGAAACTATTACCTTGCCTTCATTGATAAACCTTGACTATGCAGACGTTTCAGCTATTATGAAGAATGGTGATGTTGCGGTTATTGGAGTAGGAGAAAGCGATACTACAGCAAGAGTTGAAGAAGCTGTTAAGCAGGCCTTGACACATCCTTTATTGGACGTTGACTACAAGGGAGCTACAGGAGCTTTAATTCACATCACTTGCGGGCCAGACTTTAAGCTTGAGGAATTTTCTGGGGTAGGAGAACTCGTAACAGAGAACATCAGTCCAGAAGCACAGCTTATTATTGGTGCTAGAATTAACAAAGAATTTGCTAATAAGGTTCGAGTTATCACAATTATGACCGGTGTACAAAGTCCTTACATTCTTGGAAGAAAAGCTCATAGAGAAGAAACTGCCCAAGCTCGGTCTCAAATGTCCGATCTTGGTATAGAAGTCTTCGGCTAGAACCAAAGGTTCTATGATTCCTAAAGACCAAGGTCTTTAGAACCCTATATTAAAGTATAGGTACACAGGACCAAAGTCTTACTGGGCTTATACAAGGGGTCTAACGATCAATAAGGAAGAGAGATTTTTTATTTTGTTTTTCTCTTCTTTTTTCTTTTTCTAATTTTTTAACATAATCTTTATATATCTTCTTTAAGTTATGTTTTAATGGTGAAGGCTTGGACAATTGTTGGGATTATTATTGGATTTTTAATTATTGCATTAGGTTTGATTTTTGGATTATTTTATACTATGTGGTCTTCTTCTACACCTACTTTACCGTCTCCTATGAGTCAGGTAGAAGGAAAATGTATTGCTATTGATTTGAAGCCATTAAGTTGCACTTATAATTCTGTTACTTATGAAACTGAGGTTTCAGTTATGAAAGAAAGAGAACAAAGTTTAGATAGCTTGAAATTAATTTTTTATTTTGATAATGAGATAAGTAGAATAGTTGATAAAAACGTAACCTTTGATAACTCTGGGATAACTAGTATTTTAATTGATAAAAAGTTTGATACTAAGCCGTTGAGATTTAGTGTTGCTGGTGTTATAAGTGTAAAAAGCGGAGAAGATGTTAAAACAATAGTTTGTCCGGAATCAACAGAGAAAGTTTCTTGTCTTAATTAAGTTATAAAATATTATTTTATAGTAATTTTAGAAATTCATCTCTCGTGAGTTTTGATTGTCTTATTATTTCGAGTAATGTACCTGTGTCGATTTCTGAATGCATTGGAACTACAAGAGGTATTTTACTTTCTTGTGTTTGTTTTGACATAAAAACATGACTACCTCTTTGTCTAATAGAAACAAAACCTGCCTTTGTTAAAGCTTTAATTACTTCTTTACCTGACAGTCGCGGTAGTTTTGGCAATGTTTTTCACCTCAAAATTGACTACAATGGTGTCATTTGATGTAACTTCTTCCGGCAAACCCATTTCTTCAATATAAAGTTCAACTGCTTCTTTAAGATTTTTTATAGATTCTTCTACTGTGTAACCTTGACTAACAACATCTAATTCTGGACACAAAGCTACAAATTGCTTTTCTCCTTTCTTAATTATTGCTGTTAATGATTTCATAGTGTTACTAATTGCCTAGATGTTATAAGGTTTGCGGTACTATTGTTAATAAGCCAAAGTCAACGGATCTTTGGAATCATCACGGAGCGAGGGGCGTTTGTCGCCTTGCCATTTTTCCCAGTAAATAGATGATTCAATGGACTTCTTTGTTCTAGGATGTTTAGGTTTTGCTCTTACTTCTTCTTCGTAACCTACTGGAATTACCGCTTCTATTTGCATATGGGAAGGAATTTGTAGGAGATTTCTAATTAACTCGTCTGTATATGAGCCAACCCAACATGCGGAAAGATCGAGATCTGCTATTTTTAATAGAAAATTTTCAATTGCTGCTCCTGCTTGTTGTCTTGAATAAACACGTCCTCTTTCCCCATAGAGATTTTCTAAATGTGTTTCATCTCCACAAACAACAATGAGTGTAGATGATTCTGCGATCCAGGTTTGATGACAATAATCTGCTATTTTTTCAATGTTTTCTTTATCCTCTACAATAACGAAACGAATGTTATTGTGGTTTCCTGAGAATGGTCCTTTTGCTGCGGCTTCAACTGCTAAAAGAACAGATTTCCAACTTGGTTTTTTAGATTTGAATGATCGAACTGAATGCCTCTTTTCTATAACATCGTCAAATTCCATTATAAAACATGGAATTTGGGTTATTTAAGGTTTTTTCATTAAGGAATTTAGAAAAGTATACATATAAGTTACGCTTTTTTATAACTATGCAAAATCAAGGAGAAAATAATGAAGGAATAAGTGAAGAGCTGTATAATAAGATAATGAGAGAAAACAAAGAATATTTTGATGCTCTTGAAGAGTATGACAGAACTGGAAAAATACCTCTTAAAATACAGAAAGGGATAGAAAAAGCACTTAGAGAAAAAGGAAATGAAAAGTTTAGATAATTACTTGTTATTTACTTTATTTCCAGTCTCAATTACGTAAATAGGAACCTTCTTTATAGGACGCATACTATCTTTGAACTCCACAAGCCCCGTGTCATCTCCAGGTATACCGGTGCTAAAGAATTCAATATCCTTCATTACTTTTGCTTTCTCATTATAGAGAAATCTTGAAATTCCTTTGTAATGATGGTCTGTTTTTTGCATTAAATTTACCCAAAAGTCATTTTTAAGTTTAAGGAAAACAGCAAAAGCAACTAATTTATCATCAATTTCAATAAATATTCTATTATTTGGAATTTTGTCAAGTAAGTCTAACCATTTCAAGCTCGCTTGATATTCAAATTCTGAGGCTTTTTTTGCTTCGGGAGATGTAGCTTTTAGGTTCTTTTCCTTTTTCCAGGCTAATAAAAATTCAACTATTTTTTCTTTTGGATATTCACCTAATAATTTGTAAGGGTATAATTTCTTAAATTGATTTATGGCTTTCCTAAAAGATCTAAATTCAGATCCTTCCAACTTAATAAAATCTTCGGTTTTATGAATATACTCGTATCCATAGAGAGTTTTAATCTTTATTTTAATGCCTAGCTTGTCTAGTTGTTCTAAATCTTTTTCAAATGCACAGCTAATTAATTGATTAGTCATATTTATTTCTTTTTTTGGTAAGAAAAACGGTTTTATTTTTCCGTCAGTTACGTCTTTATCGTAAATAATTTCTTCTCCATTCTTTTTATCTATGTAACAATTTGAAGCCAGATAAAATGGATTTGCATCGCTATGTCTAATTTCTATTTTTTTAACTATTTCAGTAGCTTTTTCGACTGTTATTTTTTCCATGGAACATCGATGAGAGGAGGTTATTTAAGTCTTATTTCTCCGCCGCCTACTATTTTGTCTTTGTGGTAAAGAACGAGATGCTGACCTTCGGCGAGGCCGAAGACGGGAAAGGAAAGGGTAAATAGATATCTGTTATTATGTTTTGATAGTTTTCCTTTGTGAAATTCACCTAGATGGCGAATTCTGCCTTTTAGATTTGTAGGGATTTTTTCTTTAGAATTGATTAAGTTTAGAGATTTGAGAAATATTTTTGATTTTTTAAGAATTGGATGGCCTTCTGGGGCTGCGATTATTACATTATTAGATAACTTCTCGGCTATATACCATCTTAACTGTTCTTGTCCTTGAGGTTTAGTTATGTCTATTCCTAACGAAGGATGAACTCTCTGTCCAATTGTATAAAAAGAAGATCCGTGATGAGTGCCTATAATGTTATTATCTGGATCTTTTACTATTCCTTTTTTTGATTTTATCTTTTTTTCAAGGAAGTTTTTCATGTAGACTTTTCCAATGAAGCAAATTCCCCTTGTTCCTTTTTTGTTCCAATTGGGAAGATTGTTTTTCTTTGCTATTTGTCTTATTTTTTCTTTTGTGTAATTACCTATTGGAAATAAAGTGTGGGAGAGATCTGATTGAGATAGTTCATAGAGAAAGTAAGACTGATCTTTTAATTTGTCTTTTCCCGCTAGAAGTTGATATCCTTGTGATGTTTTTTTAATTCTTGCATAATGTCCTGTTGCAATGTAATCTGCTTTGTATTTCTGAGCTGCTTTCCAGAGAAGAGGGAATTTAATGATTGTGTTACAGGCAATGTCGGGGTTTGGGGTAAGACCTTGAGAATATGCTTTATACATAGGATCTATTACTTGTTTTTTGTATTCTTTTTCGAAATCGAGTGTGATGAAAGGGATATTGAGAATGGCAGCAATCTTCTGGGCCATTTTTCTTTCTTCAATCCAGTTACATTCTCCTGTTAAAGTGTTTTTATTGTCTGAAAAGCATTTCATGAAAGCAGCAATTACTTTGTATCTTTGTTTTTTTAGTATAAGCGCTGCTACAGTTGAATCTACTCCGCCTGATAGAGCTAAAAGGATGGTTTTATTATGTTGTCGCATTGATGTAAAAGTTAGAGAGAATTTTTAAAGTCTGTTATTTATAGACAAATATGTTTGGGGCGATTGATGCAATTAGTGCAATGATTATGGATATTATGGCTAAGGAAGAAAAACCAAGTTTTAAGAAGATTAAAATAAGTTATAAAAATTCTAATAATTTATGGATATGTCTTTTTCCTCCGTTTGTTCATTCAAATTTCTTGATTAGAAATAAATTTATCCCAAAAAATAGTAATGCTGTAGTTTATAATCTCTCAGATGTACCGGTTGTTCCTGAAATATCTAAGACGAAAAAATTCTTAGACAAGGTATACAATGATGCACTTTTGGAGGCGAAAAAAGCAATTCATAGTGGCAAGAAAGTAGGTATAATTTGTGTTAGTATAGCAAATGTAATTGGATATAGATTAGCTAATAAGATTAAAACCAATAAATTAATTTCTGTTGTTCCGGGAGCCAATTTAGCTGAATGTATTTGGGAAAGCTATGCTACTAGGAGACAAGTTTTAGATTCTATAAAGTTAGGTTATACCTTTAAAGATTTTGAAAAAATTTTAGAGAAATATGCTCCGGAAAAAAATCTTTCTAACTTACCTAAAAATCTACAAGTATATTTAGGGAGATGGGACCGGTATATTCCATTTGATCAGGGAATGGAATTGATAAGCGAATTAAAGAAAAGAAGAAAGACTCCAATTGTTAATATAAATAATATTTTTGGACATTTAGGAACCATTTTATTATATAAAAATAATTTGTCCTAATCTTAATATTAAAAATTTTTAAATAGCGAAATAAATAATTTTAATATATTCGGACTATCCGGTGATTTATTTATTATACTTGGCGATTTAGTATGAGTCATGGTTGGTTATTTGATTTGGCTTCATATGTATTCAAGAAAAGAAATGTTTTTAAAAACTTGTTATTTGGTTAAGTGACGAGGTGAATGTTGTAAAACTATTTTTTAAATGGGATTTCTTGATCAGTTTATAACTAAGTACTATTATAATAAAGGGTATGATGGAGAGAGAAGATTTTCTTTAAAAGATACATTTTCTCGTAAATCATTTAATCAAAGAAGATCTAAGATTTTATGTGTTGTGATTCCTCATTGGGGAGAGAAAGAGATGGCAACTGTACGTTTGGAAAAGAATCTGAAAAAAGAAAAAATACCCTCTGTATTTTTTAGTTTACAACAAGAAATACTATTTTTACATTATGCAGATACTAAAAAAGTTTTTAGATTGATACGAAATGCAATAGTCCGAGATATTAAGCATTTGAAAAGAAAATATGGATATGAAAGAGTAATCTTAATAGGATTTAGTGCGGGGTGTGTTGCAGCTATTCTTGCTGCAAACAGAAGTAGAGATATAAATGAAGTTATTCTAGTTGCTCCAGTAAGTAATGCCGCCGAAAGTATGTGGTATGGAATTAGAACTCAAGCGTTAAGGAAAAATTATGTTGCCCATAAGATTAAGCTTAAAGATATACAACGAAGTTGGAAAAGTTTGGAGCCCATAAATAATTTAAAGAACTTAAAAAACAAGAAAGTTTTTTTACTTTTATCTAGGGGGGATGATGTCGCGCCTTATAGGTATGGGGCGAGACTTTTTAGAAAAATCAAACAAACAGGGTGTGATGTCCGAGCAAGAGTAAACAGTTATTTAGGACATTATGGTACCGTTTTGAGTTTTATTCTTTATCCTAAGGAACTTTACGAAAGTGAAGATATTTGAAATTGGGTAATTTTATTCTTTATGTTTTTTCAATCTTTTGTAAAAAACTAAATTGACAATGCCATAAGTGACAATTATGTTGATAAACATATAGATAAGCCACTTCAATTGATAGAAAATATTTAATGGGAGATTCAAGCAAGGGTTGAAAATGCAATTTAAGTTTAGATCAACTGGAGTAAGGAAATATGAAAGTGTTCCGAACAGAATAATTTGCAGTAGGCTTATTACCCAGGAGAATTTTATTTTTAGAGGAAGCTTTGAAAGCGCGTAGAAAGCAACTGGAATTATAATGAGATGTTGAAGGCTAATAATTTTAGCTGCTAGAGAGTGAGAGATAAAGAAATAATCTGTTAATCCGAAAAGGGAAGATCCATTTACTATATATGAAACAAAGTCAATTAACCAAACTATATCGAGGATGAGAAGAATATTAAGTTGTGATGCGATAAGAGTGGAACTTCTCATTAACAAGCCTATACCGATAAGTAAACTTCCTGTGTAACATATCCAGAAAAGTTGTGATATGTTTCCTATTAGAATTGAGTAGACAAATGAAAGGAGACCGAAAAGAATGAGAATTACTCCGAGTGAGGTTAAAATAATATTTTTCGCGTGATCTTTCATAATGGTAAAAGATTAAATGAATTTTTAAAGTTACTACTTAAACGTCACTAGGTGTTATCAGAAAGGTATTTATATTTATACGTCGATAATAATAGATGCTTAGGATCCCTAAAAAGTGGAGAGAATTACCTTTAAATGAAAAATTGAACTTACCAATTAAGCATTTTGGTTTTGAAGTAAATAAAGTTAATGAAATTAGACAAATTTCTGATAAGAAAGAAAAATTTATAGAGGCTGGAAAAATTCAATTTGAAAAATTTGGGGAGATTCATAGTTATTTAACATCTTGGATAGCAGGATATGGTAGTGATGTTGAAGTAAGACATATATTTGGGTCAACTCAAATTTTTAGAGAATTATTCATTTCGACTAATAAAAATAACTGGGATTTAGAATTTTCTTGGAGTGATATAAAACGAGGAGTAAAATTACCAGAAAATATATCCTTGGAACTTGCAGAAGAAACGGGGATACATTTAGGCGATGGATGTTTAATTAATTATTTTGATTCAGATGGATACTTTTCTTTTAGGTACGTTCTTCCGAAAGATTTAAAAGATGAAGAAATATATCATGAAGAATTTGTTGTTCCACTATTAAAAACTCTTTATGGTGTTAACCCATTACTCTTAAAACGAAAAGATAAAAATAGTATAGAAACTAGAATTAATTCGAAGATTATTGCAAATTTTAAAAATAAAATTCTAGGTCTACCTTTCGGTACTAAAAAATACGCTGAAATTCCTAAAATTATATTTGATAATAATGAACTTGCAAAGAGATGTTTAGTTGGAATTTTTGATACCGATTTTCATATCACTTCATCTTTATCTATTAGTGGAAAATTGCATAGCTTAAAACTTGCTAAACAAGTACATTTGATATTAGAAAGAAATCAAATAAAACATGTGTATCGATTATATAATAATTATGCAAGATTTTACATTCCAAAATATTTCACAGCCATAATTGTAAAAGAATGGAAAATGCATAATAAAAAACATCTTTCTAAGTTTGATGTTTTTGATAAATTCAAAATATTTATTCCTTTTTCTACAACTAGGGAACGGTTAGACTTATTGAGTAATAAAATATCACTAGAAGAATTAAAAAATATTTCTCAACAGCGAAGAAAAAATCTTACGACTCTGCAAGGATTCGAACCTTGGACCCTCTGATTACGACCTTTTCCAATTACTTGGAGGGTAGGACTATACCATTACCGTAGCGTTGCGCTTTAGGTAGCAAGTGTCTAGTCTCTGCACCTTCCCTTTTGGGCTTGGCTCAGGATTGCCCTCGTGGTTACGTTGGGGTTTCCCTGAATTTACTTGCTGTTCATTCTGAAATTTCTTTCAGAAGCTGCTAACTTTCGTATCACAGTCAGATGCTCTACCGCTGAGCTACAGAGTCACAAGGAAGCGAGAAAGATTAGTTATTTAAACATTGCTGTAAGCTGATTTTATTTTTGATGTCTTTCTTCGTAATAACGTCTTTTTTTATCTGTATTGATAGTTTCGAGGAATTTGTATACATTTGCTTGTTTCGAACCACGGATGAGGTTTGTTAATGCTGTGAAGGCGTCTTCAATTGAATCTGCGGGTCCGAGAACACTTAAGGTATTATCATGCAGGACAATATCACATCCTGAGATTTCTTCTATTGTTCTTTTGGTTTGACCTTCTTTTCCTATAATTCTTCCTCTGACATCTGTAAGTTTTTTCCTTCTTGTGAAATTTTTGATGTTGAATGTTTTAAGAATGATATCCGGTTCTTTTAGAGTTAAGGCTTTCTTTGGTGTAAATCCGAGATTTATTGCTTCCAGTACAAACATTGCTTCGTATTCATCTATTGCTGTTCCAGAAAAAGATACTTTTCTTCCAGTAATGGTTATCTCTACATTAAGTCTTTTTTCTAATTCATTTTTTGCTTTTCTCAAAACGGAAGTATTGTCAAAGATTAGCGTTTCCATGCTACAAACATCTCCTGTTGAGCTGGAGTTCCAGCAACATATGTTTAAGTTCCATTGGAAAATAAGGAAAAAGATGTTTTTTAAACTGTTGGTTTTAGAGATATTTTAAATAGTCACTAAAATCAGAAATTTAATGACTGTTGTAGTTTTAGATGGAATAAGTTATGATAAAGATGCCCAAGCTGTAGAATTAAAACAAGCCATGGCTAATTATTTGTTTAACTATTCTATAAACAAAATAGAAGGAAAGTACAAGATAAAACTTACTTTGTTTGAAAAAGTTCCAATAAGAAAATATATTGATGAAATATTTCAACGACCACTTAAAATAGCTAAAGGTGATAGATTACCGTGGGGAGGTACATGTAGCGAGCTTGAGGCGGAATTGCTATTATTACGTCAGCATGGAATTTCTATCGATGAATTTGATTGTTTTCAAGATGTAGAGGGGTTTAAGGAGTATTTTAGACGAATAAGGGAACGAACTTTAGTTTAGATTAAAGTAAGAGCAAACGGAATTCCCGCAACATGACCTATGTTTTCATCATTGATTATCAGAGCTTCTTTTGCTGCGCTTACTGATTCTTGACCAACTATGTTAAATGTGGCATCTTCTTTCTTTTGAGAAATCATTGTTTTAATGAGATCTTCTTTTGAAACTTCTTTATCTTTGTAGAAGTTTTCTCTAACATCTAACTGACGAATGTCTTCTTCGAATTTTTTCCCGAGAAGAGAAGAATCACAAATAGCGATGACGTTTCTATATGACTTATGAATTTTAATGTAGTGGGTCATTTTATTTCCGGAGAAAAATCAAGCTGATATGAAGGAATGCCAATTGAAATACCATAATTTGTAACTTTATCATATTCTTCTTTTTTTCTATTTATATGAAAAACTTTGTTGCGAAAGATGATGAAATGTTGATTATTATCTTTAAAATCTGTGTACCAGTTGTGTTTTGAATCAAGTGAAGTACTTATTTTTTGTGCTACATCTGAAGCTGCACTATCATTAATCTCAATTGTATGCATTGTCCATTGTTTAATCCAGGGAGTTTTGTGTTTTTTTGTTACTTTCTCTATTTTTGTACTTATGATTTTCATATCGTTTAAAACCTCTTTATCTTCTAGACTTTCTTCAATAATTGTTCCTTTATACATATTAAATATGATACTTTATAGGGGATTTTGCACCACAGGCTAAACAATGTTTAAATTTAACTCCTTTTTCTATAACTATTTCTGTGTCTGGTTTTTTACATTCATTGCAGAGAACGAATTCTTTAGTGTACATTAATATTTTATCATTTACTTTCAAGGAATTGAGTTTTGTGTTTAAAACGAGACGATCGTTTTCTATTTTTCCTGAAACTGCGAGTTCTTTTTGAAGAAATCTAGCAAGATGATCTGCTGGACGTCTTATATAGCTTGCAATTGCTGAAAAATTTGTTATAATTGTCGTTTTTCCCGATATTTGTCCTTCTACTTTTGGTACTTCAAATCTTTCTGAGTTTGTAGATACAGTTTTGATTTGAG
>CAZQLX010000025.1:0-14005 GCA_964594495.1 Candidatus Woesearchaeota archaeon
TTCTTTGAAGAGATAATGTTATTATTAACGTCCATCAAAACTTTTGCTTCTGCAAGAGCTTCTTCATTCTGCGGACTATGAATGTTCATTTCATCTCCGTCATAGTCTGCGTTATAAGGTGCAGCTGCAGCAGGATGTAATCTAAATGTTCTGTTTGGTAAAACTTTAACATAATGTGCCATTAAACCCTGTTTGTGAAGTGTTGGGTGTCTATTAAAGAGAACAATATCTCCATCGACAAGGTGCCTTTCTATTTTATACCCTGGCTGTATTTCTTTGCATAAGTCTTCTTTTAATTCTTCAGTTATTTTCTTTCTTTTCCCATCTGATCTTATTACATAATTTGCTCCAGGGTATACCTCACCTTTTTTTATTAATTCTCTTATATAATCAAGATTATTCGAAGTAACTGTTTCTGAAACAGTAATTATTTTTGCTATCTCAAAAGGAACTCCTACTTCGTTTATTTTAATGAAGGGATCAGGAGAAACAACAGTTCTAGCCGAATAGTTAACTCTTTTTCCTGCAAGATTATGTCTTATTCTTCCCTCTTTTCCTTTGATTCTTTCCGTAATTGTTTTAAGCGGTTGTCCAGATCTATGTCTTGCTGGCGGAATTCTAGAAATATTATTATCAAAGAATGTAGTAACGTGATACTGTAACAAATCCCACAAATCTTCAATAATAACCTCTGGCGCCCCTGCGTTCAAATTCTCCCACAATCTTTGATTTGCTCTTATAATATCGCTAAGTTTGTGAGTTAAGTCATCTTCAGATCTTTCTCCTGTTTCCAGAGTTATAGAGGGTCTTACCGTAACGCTAGGAACTAACAATAAAGACAAGATTGCCCATTCTGGGCGACAGGTTTTACAATTAATTCCAATTTTCTTTAACTCTTCATCCGAAATATGTACCAATCTATCTCTTATCTCAATAGGGGATATTCTTTTCTTTCCTATCATAAACGTGCTTGGTTTTTCAAGCTTTATTCTTTCGATCATCTCATTACAGTGCGGACATTTTTTGGCATCTCTTGCCTTTTTTGCTCTCAGGCTCGGGACAAGTTCCTTTTGCTTATCATCGCTCAAAGTTAATTTCCCGCAATTAGGACAGAAACTTCTCAAACATAACTCAATAAGAGGAATATATTTGATGTGTAAGACCGGGCGAGCTAACTCAATACTTCCAGGATGTCCTGGGCACTCTTTAACTCTCTTTCCACATGTTCTACATCTAACTCCAGGATCTATTGCCCCCAATCTTAAATCCATTAATCCCCCATCAACCGGGAATCCGTCTATATCATATAATTCTGGAGTCACTACCTTAGCTGCGCTTATTTTCTTTATCTTGTCCGGACTAAGTAGAGTAAATTTCATTGCCCTTATCTGTTTTCTAAAGTGATGTTCCATCATTGTATTTTAACTCCTTTGGAGTTTAAATGCTTGAAAATATTCATGATTTTCATTGTTCGTATTTGTTCTTTAATTCAAATCCAGTATGAACTCCCAAACCAAGAAGCTCATCAACTAAAAGTTTGAATGCATATGAAACTTCTATAGGTTCAACTTCGTTACTACCGCATAAATCACAACTTATTTTTCCCCTAATTGTATCTTCATAAGTCAAATGTCCGCAAGTTTTACAAATATGTACCACTGTTTTATCGGAATCATATCTTTCTTTCAATAATAATGCTGCTCCATGCCCAGCTAATGCCTGTTGCTCCATTTCTCCCAATCTTAATCCTCCTCCCCTTGCTCTTCCCTCTATAGGCTGTCTCGTTAATAAAGCAACTTTTCCAGAAGCTCTTGCATGCATTTTGTTCTTTACCATATATTTCAATTTAAGATAATACATATTCCCAATGTATATTTTGGCTTCCATCTTTTTTCCATTAATTCCATTATACATTGTTTCTTTTCCATCATAACTAAATCCTAATTCCCTCAAATGTTTTTCCAATTCCTCAACACTCTTTCCAGTAAATGGAGTAGCATCAATTATTTTTCCTGTAAGAGCAGCCGTCTTTCCAGCAAGTAACTCTATTAAATATCCAACCGACATTCTGCTTGGAATACCGTGGGGATTAAACATTAAATCAGGTTTTACTCCCTTTCCTGTAAATGGAATATCTTCTGGATCTGCGATATGTCCAACAACTCCTTTCTGCCCGTGTGGAGCAGAGAACTTGTCCCCAGGTTCTGGTAATCTAGAATCTCTTGTTCTCACTTGAGAAATCTTATTTCCTTCTTGATCTACCGTGACAAACACAGCATCTACAGTTCCTCTTTCTTCTTGTCTTATTGCCGAGCTAGCTTCTTTCTTTGCTTGGATACTAATATCTTTTGCTTCACTCAAAAATTTAGGAGGAGTGATTTTACCAATAATAACATCCCCAGGTCCCATATCAGCTTCAGGATAAGCAATACCATCATCTTCTAAGAATCTGTATGAAGCTTCCGTTCTATATCCAGAGACATCTTTATCCGGAACTGTAATTTGATCGGATAAACCTCCAGCATATTGCAATTCCGTTGAAGTATATGGTCTGAAATATGTACTTCTTCCCATTCCTCTATCGATGCTCGCCCTATTAAGAACGATAGCGTCTTCCATATTAAATCCTTCAAATGGCATTATCGCTACAACTAAGTTTTGTCCAGCAGGATAAACTTCTAAAGTATCATACACAAAACTTCTTACTAATGGCTTTTGTGGATAGTGCAGAATAGATACATCTGTATCTAATCTTACTAAATAATTAGCAGCATAAATTCCAAGACTTTGTTTTAATGTTTTGCTTCCTTTATTTAATCTTGACTGCTGATCATGATTTGCAAAAGGTACAAGACTCGTAATTAAACCAAATATACTTACAGAATCTATTTCTAAATGAGTATGGTCATTTATTATTTCTTCAGGTCTTGGAGCAATTAACGCATTATCTTCTTCAGCCGCGTCTATGTATTCTATAAATCCTTCAGCCACTAAATCAGACCACTTGATTTTATTTTCTTCCAATAAGAAGTAATGTTCGTCTTTAATTTTACTTACCCCATTTTCTACAACTATTAATGGTCTTAAAACCCTTCCAACCTCAGTTGACATTGTAATCTGGTCAAGTCTATGATCAAGTCTTACACTTATTTCCTTAGGTAACTGTGATGCTCTTCTCGCATCTCTTACTTTTTTTACAAAATCATTTGCGTTCTGAACGAATCCAATGAATCTTCCATTAAAGAATACATCTTTTCCTGTTCCCTCTTTAGAAAGACCCAAGTCTTTGAATTGTTTCATTACACTTTCTTCATTTAAGTCAATATGTGTTGAAATTTTTCCTAAAATTGTAAGATTTTTTCTTAATCCTATTTCTGTTCCTTCTGGAGTTTCAGTTGGGCAGAATCTTCCGAAATGAGTTGGATGCAATGTTCTTGCCATAAAGTTTTCTTGTTCGCCCGGCAACATAGAAGAAATTCTTTGTAATTGAGATAACATATCAAGATAGTTTGTTTTGTTCATGTTTTGAGTAACACCAGATCTTTCCCCGATCCAACTTCCCGTTGCTATTGCACTTTCAATTCTATGTGTAAACAATGTCGATTTGGCAATCGTCTTTAAAGAATAAAATTTCTTTCTTCTCGCAACTTTCTGTAAAGAATATTGAATGTCTCTTACAAGAATATTCATATTAACTCTAAACAAGTCAGACATTAAATCTCCAGAAAGCTTAACCCTCTTATTTGCATAATGGTCTTTGTCTGTTCTTATCTTTCCGTCCTCTTTAGACCTTAAAAATAATCTTACTAACCTACACGTTGTTAAAGCTTTCTCAACTCTTGCACTTTTATCCAATCCTATATGCGGTAAAAAGAAAGAATCAATTCTCTGTTTTACTCTGTCGAGGATTTCCTTTTTTGTTCCTTGAATTCCTGTTTTTTCTGCAATATACATCATTGCCTCTTCTGAATCTTGTAATTTTACAAATTCATATAAATTAACAATTAAACAATCATTTTCATGCCCAATTGCTTTTGCAATATCAGCCTCTTTAGTCATTCCTAACGCTTTCAAAAGCACAACAACTGGAATATTTTTCAATCTTGAAAAAGTTAATTCTAATATTCCTTCATTTGTCTCGGTAATTGTAGTTGGAATTCTATATGACCCTCTTTGAGAAAATATTCTGCACATTAATCCAAATCTTCCCTCTTCGATAAATGGCTGATTCGCCGCTAAATCTTCAGACATAACGATAACTTTTTCATTTCCATTAATAATGAAATACCCGCCAGGCTCAAGAGGATCCATATAATTCTCTCTTAATTGATCTCTATTCATTCCATACGTATTACAAACTGTACTTCTAACAATTACCGGAATTCTTCCAATTTCTACTTCGGAACTGTCTGTTTGTCCACCGTATTTAACATTTAGTTCCACATATACCGGAGCAGAATAAGTTAAATTTCTTAATCTTGCTAATGCTGGAGTAATTAAACTTGTGCTTCCATCAGCTTCGATTATATTTGGCTTCTCAATTCTTACTTTTCCTAATTTTATTTCTACTTCCTCGTTATTAATTGTTTCATTTATTTCATTTATGATTTGCTGCATTTTATTTTTTATAAAGTCATTAAATGAAAGAATGTTGGACTCAACTAGAGAATGCTGCTGCAAATATTTTCTAACTAATGTATGTTTTTCTTCTTGCATTTTATCCTCACACAACCACACGATAATAAACGTTTATTTTATCCTCTTCTTTTCTCTCTATTTTTAATACATCCCCTGTAAGGCTTCCTTCAGGAACTGCAGGATCGCT
This sequence comes from Candidatus Woesearchaeota archaeon, assembly GCA_964594495.1. Lineage (GTDB taxonomy): Archaea > Nanobdellota > Nanobdellia > Pacearchaeales > GW2011-AR1 > CAZQLX01. The sequence continues at coordinate 4,826 of CAZQLX010000025.1, forward strand.
AGATTTAATTTTTGGTAGTTGAGAAATACTTATATTATACTTTTCAAGTAACTTTTTAACCTCTTCTGTTTTCAATTTGGTGTGTTTAGGCTGTAATATATGCATGGCGAGTAGGGAATTATGAAAAGTTCTTTTAACTAAGAACAATATCTGATTATAAAAGTGGCTTTTTAAATGTTTCGTAAAAAATACTAAACCAGCTAAAAACATCTCTTTTGGGAAATCTTCAATTTTTTCCCCTTTGCCTTAACACTATACTAAAAATAAAGCATAACTTATATATAAATATTGCTGCTCTTGCGTATATAAGTTATGCTTTCTAATTAAAAAGAATAAATCTCCTCACTCTTTCTAATTAATACTTTACGATCCTATCGTATAGTTATACCATGGTATTTTCTGTCTATTTCAAATAGTATTGATTCTTGCACCTCATTTTGGTCAAAATGGTAATATGGCCCCGAAGGGATTTGAACCCTCGACACCTGCCTTACTTCAAATCAGCTTGTCTGTTTGAAGGACAGAAAAGCTTGCTTTTCTTGTAAAAGGGCAGTGCTCTAACCAGGCTGAGCTACGGAGCCATGTTTGACTCGCTTAACTTATCCATAATAAATATGGATACGTATAGGAGCCGTAGCCCATTAAATAAAAGACGTTATTTAAAAGTTACCTTCAAATAACTTTTTGACATAAAAATCAGAAACTTTCATCTATAAGCTCTTTCAATTCATTCTCATCAATTGCACCTGTAACTCTGTTAACTTGTTCTTTTTCCTTAAAAAAGATTGTTGTCGGAATACTCATTACCTGAAATCTCTCAGAAAGACCTTGATTTTCTTCAACATTTACTTTTCCAAAATTAACTTTCCCCTTATATTTTTTAGCCGTAGCCTCAAAATGCGGCTCCATTACTTTGCATGGCATGCACCATTCAGCCCAATAATCAACAACCCAATTCCCCTTTTTTATATGAGAATCAAAATTGGCGTCGGTTAATTCAATAATCTCCCCTTGCATCTCTCTTTTTGTAAAATAAGATTAATAAATGTTATTGTTTTTATAATTTTTAAATGAACAATAACAGCTATATTTTTAATTCAATTTGCTTGGATTGAAATGAACAGAATTATAGAATCTATCCTGCTTCGATTTATTACTGGGGTGCAAATGATCGAATGTTATGTCTACTCTTTCCTGATTTTCAATTAATATTTGATCTACCATAGCAACTTGGGCTAATCCTCTATCACAAGATAGAGCTTCAATCCCCAAGTAATTATTCATTCCATATCTATCTTGCCAGGTCGTGGCTATTTTTTCACTAGCTACATACAAACCCCATTGATTTCTAAAAGTTTTTGCAATCTTTTCTTTAACATATTGAGCCATTATTTCATTTATGGAACTTATTCGCGCTTCTCCTTCTGGTCCTATTGCTTTCATGGATTTAACGTAATCATCTCTCCATTCTTTCCGAAGTTGCCTAAAGATAACGTGAGATAACTCTTCGCATAATACTTCCTCAAAAAAAGCTTTGTCCCAAATAAGTTCTCTAACATCGAAATTTGCAGAATTAATCCCTCCTGAATAAGCTTTGGGTACCCTTACTAAATATTTTTCAGGAATAAGTAAAATTCCGTGACTTGAAAAATGATACATTGTAGGGGGTGATTGAGAAAGACCTCCATAACCAAACTGAACATTAGTTTCTCTTTCCAGATCGTTTATTCTTGGTAAATATCTGTCTCGAGATAATATTTCGATAATAGGTTTATCTTGAATTTTACATCCAAAAACATTTTCAATTTCCGGAATGAGAACATCAAGGGCTTCTTTTAATGTTTTTCTATTTAGTAGAAGCGGTTCTCTTGAGTTTTGCCATTGTCGGCTTTTCGCAATGAAGATCTCATAAGCATCTTTTGAACTTGGTAATTGAGCATTCCAATCTATTTTTAAATCAGGATGGCTAAGTCTAACTAATTTCTTATCATTCTCCCAAACTTCTGGAAATGTCTTAACTCTTACATTTATTTTAGGCATATGCAAAAGAGTTAAACTAATATTTAAAAAAATATCTATTACTATGGTTTGAAGAGAATATTACTTCTAAATATTTTGTGGAAGAAAAATCAAATTATTTGATGGATTTAGGATCAAAATTATAAAAACAATAAACAGTTAACAATAATAACCTCTTTATCCTTATTGTTAAATGGAAAAAAAACAACTTCTACACAATTTACGATTACAAGGGATTTCTGATGAAATAATTAACGCATTTCAAAAAGTGAGAAGAGAGGATTTTCTTCCGGATCATATAAAATCTTACGCCTACGAAGATGTTGCTTTACCAACTCACGATAGTTCGACAACCTCACAGCCCTCTGCAATTGCTTTTGTTCTTTCCATACTTAATCCAAAACAAGGACAAAAAATTCTTGAAATAGGTTCCGGATCAGGTTATGTTCTTTCTCTTATTTCCAATATAATAAAAAACGGAAAAATATACGGTATTGAAATCATAAAAGATCTTGCTATTAAATCTAAAAATCTTCTTAAGAAAGATTCAAACATCACAATTTTACATCGTTCCGGATCTTTAGGTCTTCCGGAATTTGCCCCTTACGATCGAATTCTTGTAAGCGCGGCTTTTCCCGATATGCGTATTCCCCTTATTCTCTCAGAACAACTTTCAGATAACGGCATTCTTGTCGCTCCTCTTGGACAATCGCTCGTTCAATTAAAAAAATATAACGGCAAAATAACAAAGAAAGAGTTTCCCGGTTTTCTTTTCATTCCTTTTCGAGAAGATTAAGATTAAACTATTCAGAGTCCAATAAATCTTTGGGTAAACAATAGATCTTTGGAGTCAAAATTACTTTTGATTTTACTTTTTTCATTTTTACTGCCATCAACGGTATATATCCTGTCGAAGGAGATTTGTCAAAAGAATATTCTCTTATGGTACCATCTATTTTTACCCATACGTGTCCATCTCCATTGGGAGATAAAGAATTGTCATATACTATTCCTCCAACCATTTCCATTTCATTATTTCCTAAATCTTTAAATGAAAGTAATTTCATATAAACAGCGGCAGCTACTGTCGAGACCGCTCTACAATCTTTATCCACAATATCATATTCTTTTAGTACTTCAAGGTTAGATGCTCTTTCGCTAAGTCTGGTTACTTGCCCCCCCATAAATCTATCAACAGTTGATGCATTTAGCATAACATTTGTTATACCTGCCGAATATTTTAAACGAGAAGCTAATTCCATAGCTTTCTCAGCATGACTGCCTAGGCTTCTACAAATATCGGCTAAATCACCATCAGTAAAATCAACATACACCGCACTAGAAATATTAAAATTAGTATTTGCTAAGATTTGTATATCGCTTGTAGCTTTCTCAAAAATTCTTTCTTCAAGTTGTTGCTTTTTACGAGGGTTTAACTCTAAGTATTTTTGCGTTTTTCCTACAGCTTCTCTCCAAGCAACTTTTTCTCTAGAGACATTAAAAGTCCAATGACTCTTAGATTGTAAATTAGTCTCAGCTTTCGCATTTAGACTAGCGGTTGCTGTTAAGATTGATGCAATCATAGAGTATATAAACGGTTTTATTCTCATAAAATTCTCTTTTCTATCTCGTATTTAAATCTATTTATTAGGTAGAATGAATAACTATCCGCTATATCCTCTAGCAGGAACAGGATTTAAAATTGCTGAAATACTCGCATATGCAGGCGATGTGTTTGTAGGAACAGGAGGCATTTTTTCAGCATATTTTTGACTTTCGCTCTTATCTTTTGAATAATCTCCACTTGCAAGAGAACGATATGCTCTTTTTATACAATCTAAGATAAATTTACCCACATCAGCAAATTGATTTGCTGCTCTTCCAGCATAACTTTGGGCACCATTCAATAACGCTCTTCCTCTTTCAATTAATCTTCCACTATCTAGATTCCTGTCTACGAACGAGTATCCCTGCCCTGCATCTAAATATCCTTCTAATCCCATGAAAAATCAACGTTACAGAACTATTTTAAATTTATTGTTTATTATAAAATTAAGTCTAGTGCAGTATTAATAGCATCTTGTACGGCTTCTTGTTCCTCACTACTAAAGTAGGCCTCTACGGTTACTTCTTTTCTTCCTACATCATTTTTTATATAATTCTCTAAATCTGGAGTTCCACCATCCGATCCATTTATGTTTTTATCAAGTAACGCATGATATTGTCTCGCCCTTTCATCTAAAGATAAACTGGGAGGAGATTCAATAGCATGTTTACCTAATTTGTCATATTGTATTAAAGCATCATGAGCAGCATTAAAATATCCTAGAGCCTTTTTTTGTTCATCGACCGATATTTTGGAGTCTTGCCATGCATTGCTAATTGTATTATAGGCGTTTACAATATTATTGCTAAAAGTCTGTTCACATTGTTTTGCTTTTGCAAGATATTCTCCAGTAGTAAGATTTTCTTCGGGAGCACATGCTACGATTAATGAGATTAAACCTCCTGTTATCGTTCCCAATAGCGCCTTTATCATAAAAAAGCAATTAAAACTCCTCTTTTAAATTTATTGTTTAAGATAGTTTTTTAAAATAGCTATCTATTGAAATTCATGGAAGAAATCAGAGAAAGAATAATTAAAGTATTCACCGAAGCAGCACACGACTATCTAAATAAACGGGTCATTGTTAGTTACGAGATTGATAACGGACACGATGTTCATGCTTTTTATCGTGTAATGGCAAATCCTGATGGAGTAATTCATGTTCAAGGTTATCCTGGAATGAGTAATGAAAAAATAATGTGGATTAGTGCTCGAGCAAGAAATTACTACAAAATGCTTTTAGAAAGAGTTAAAGGTCATGTCTCTGTAGGAAACGAACACAAGTCAAATCTTCCTTTCTTTGGCAATGCAGGACTACAATTGGGTAAAGGAATACCCTATTCAGCTAAAGCTCTTCAAGATATTTTGGCAAGAGAGTTTTCTGGATCTACAGAAGCACTAGAAATTACGAATGAAAAAATGCTTTCTGAATAATCTAAAAATCTATTAATCTCCCTATTCTCTTTATTATAATGAAAGTTCTATCCTTAAAACAGCCTTTTGCTGAATTAGTCGTTTCAGGAAAAAAGACAATTGAGTTGAGAAAATGGAATACAAAATTCAGAGGAGAATTTCTTATTCACGCCTCTCAATCCCCACATAGCGCGTCTATGAAAAAATTTGGTTTTTCTTCTCTTCCAGTTGGATGTATTGTAGGAAAAGCAACATTAAAAGATGTTAAACAATACAATAATTCAGAAGATTTTAGAAAAGACAAAGATAAACACCTAGCATCAGAAGACTGGGGAGGATACGGCTTTATCCTCGAAAATGCTGAAAGAACAAAAGAGATTCCATGCAAAGGCCAACTAAATTTCTGGAATTTTGATTTGTAAAAAAGCTAATTCTCTTATCGCCATTTAGGGGGTATCAACTTACTTAATTCTTCACCATATGATTCGCGAGATTCTTGATTTTGTTTAAATCTATTTGCTATTTGCTCTGATAATCTTCTTATTTGCTCTTCGGTTAATGTTGGAGATACAGATACACCAACTGCATAAGGAGGCGTTGGCATATTCCCTAATTGTTTTACCGCTTCACCAAGATCTTTAGCTCTTATTGGCTGATCTCTTTTTACAGATCGTAATTGTCCTGTTGTAGGATCTCTAACTTGATATATAACATCATATGCTTGAGGTGTTTGACCTTCCTTTAGGAAGGTATGCCTTCTGAGAGCTTCTCCTAGATAAGTTCTTCTTTCATAATTGTTATCTTTTCTACCATTGAATTCATCATTTCTTGCCATAAAAATCCCACTTTTGAGGTATATTTAAATCTTACCATCGACTTTCTTTTCAATTCCACTTTTCTTTTCTCTGAAAATGCCCACAACTCTCGCTAAAGGAATACTCAATAATATATACGAAGGAATACATGAAAAATCTGAGACAAGAGAAGACATTTTAGGTCCCATTCCTGAATCTATAAAGAAATCTTGAACAAAAGGTCTAATTCCTACGTAAAGAACATCAAGAGGGACTGTAACAGCAACGAGTTTAACATAATCTACAATCAATTCTTTTAATTTAAATTTACCCTTCTCATTAAAAGATCTTTATTAGATCTTGCATGAAGAGGCAAAAAAACACCTGCAGAAGTAAGATATTGAGTGACTGTAGATGCAACTCCAATTATCTTTCCATTATCTGTGAAATAATCACTAAATTCAGATGCTCCGACTCCAGTAGCAACGCATGCCAAGCTAGTAATTGTACAATTCTTGATAAATTCCTTAGTTTTATGTTTCATAAAATCCTCGTTAAAGAATACTATTTAAATCTTGTCTAGGGATTATAGAAATAATTATGCTCCACAACCATCTCGCGTAGTCTGCTTACACGAAGTACACATCGTAGCGCAATTTCCTATTCTCTTCGCAGGACCACCACAATGTGGACAAACAAGGCCTTCATGACCGAAATCTTTTAAAGATTTTTGTTCTTCCTTCAAATCTTCTTCTGTTTGAAAAGGCTGAACTTCAACTTCAATTTTTCCTGCGCTCTCACCAAAGTTGTTAAGCATAAACTGTGCAACATAATCTACAATCGATGATGCTGTTCGAATAACTTTTACTTTATCGTCTAGTTCTCCTCCGCCTACATTTTTTACAAATCCAGCAGGTTCAAATTTCTGATGTCTGAACTTTCCGAATAAATCATTAACTGTAGCTCCGTATTGTAAATTTACACTCACAGATGTCGCCCAAGCATCCATAAGACCCCTAATCGTAGATCCTTCTTTGTGCATTGTCACAAAAACCTCTCCAGGTTTGCCATTATCATATAAACCAACAGTTAAGTAACCTTCGTGTCCACCAATTTCAAACTTATGTGTAATGCTCTTCCTTGTTTGAGGCATTCTCTTCTTCTCTACAACTTTTACAACCTCAATTTTTTTCTTTACCATTTCTCCTTCGGTCTTCTGAGTATTCAAAGGTTGAGATCTCTTACTATTTTCTCTGTATATTGCAACAGCTTTCAATCCCTGTTCCCATGCAAAAACATAAGCATTTGCAATATCCTCAATTGTTGAATTTTCAGGCATATTTATCGTCTTACTTATTGCTCCGGAGATAAATGGCTGGGTAACTCCCATCATCTTTACATGTCCTTTATATTGAATAGATCTCTCTCCTTTTGCAGCTTTGAATGCACAATCAAACACAGCTAAATGTTCCTCTTTTATATACGGCGATCCTTCAATTGTGTCATTCTTGTCGATATAATCAATAATCGCTTTTATCTCAGCATCGCTGTATCCTAAATTATTCAAAGCAAGCGGAACAGACCTGTTAACAATCTTTAACATTCCCCCTCCAGAAAGTACTTTGTACTTCACTAGCGCGATATCAGGCTCAATTCCAGTTGTATCACAATCCATCATAAATGCAATAGTTCCAGTTGGAGCCAATACAGTTGCTTGAGCATTTCTAAATCCATATTTCTCTCCTAACTCAATTGCTTCAGTCCAGCAATCCCAAGCATCATTAACTAAATATCTAAGATTTTGAGGAATTGCTTCAACATCTATTTTCTTTACTGCGTCCCTATGCATATGCATTACTTCCATCATAGGCTCTTTGTTCTTCTCATATCCTGGGAATGGACCAACAAGACTTGCAAGTTCTGCAGATGTTTTATATGATTCCCCACCCATAATAGCTGTAATTGCAGCAGCAACCGCTCTTCCAGAATCAGAATCGTAAGGAAGTCCAAAACTCATCAATAAAGCCCCAAGATTTGCGTATCCTAACCCCAACGGTCGATAATCATGTGAATTCTTTGTAATTTTTTCTGTTGGATAACTCGATCCATCAACATAAATCTCCATAGCAGTAATAAACCTATCAACAACTTTCTTGAATTTCTCAGTATGGAATTTTCCATCTTCAGTTCTAAACTTCATTAAATTTATCGATGCTAAATTACAAGCAGTATCATCGAGAAAGACAAATTCTGAACAATTATGAATAAAAACAAATCCTTCTATAGAACCAGCAGCAAAATTATGTAATTTAGGTACACTCATATCATATACATCTTCATATCCTGCATTTTCTATTCTTAGTACTTTATGGTTTTGATATGGGGCGATTTCAATCAGTTGTTTATTTATTACTTCGATATTATTAAAGGGCATAACAGAATCGCCAATTTTTAATTCTTCAGCTTTCTTATATACACCGTTTCTCATAAGAAATCTATGATCTGGAGTTACTTTTAATTCTCCTTTATCTAATACTATTTTTAAAATTTTAGCGTTTTCTCTTGTTTTCCAAATTTTAGAAACTTTGGCAATCGTAACTTTATTTTTTTCAAGAGAGTAACTATAAACACTTATATTATTTTTATCAACTAATGAATCTATTCTTTTTGGCCCATCAACTGTATAAACTAAAGTATCACCAGTAACACACGGATTAGTTGCATTTATTCTATCGGTATTTTTACAAGTGTGCCATTTTTGAATTGTTGTATCAAATTGCATTCCCGGATCTCCACATATCCATGTACCTTCAGCAATTTTCTTGATCATTTCTTTCGCCTTAAGAGTTTCACAAATTTGTCCGTTAGAAACAAATCTTGTATGCCAAATCGTATCTTTCTTTACAGCTTCCATAAATTCGTCAGATGCACGAACTGACATATTACAATTTTGGAATGCAATACTCGAATATGCCTCACCATTCATCCCTCCAGCGTACCCAGCTTCAATTAAAGCCCACGCCTTTCTTTCCTCGTTTTGTTTAGAATTAATAAATTCCATTATATCCGGATGATCTATGTTTAATATCTCCATCTTTGCAGCCCTTCTTGTTTTTCCTCCAGATTTTATTATTCCAGCATAAGCATCATATCCTTTCATAAAACTCACAGGACCCGATGCTCTTCCTCCGCCAGTTAATCTTTCTTTTGAGCTCCTTAGTTTAGATCTGTTTGATCCTGTTCCGCTTCCTGCCTTGAACAAATTAGCCTCTGCAGTTTGAATTGACATAATGGATTCCATATTGTCTTCAACGCCTTGAATAAAACAAGCAGAACACTGAGGTCTAT
>CAZQLX010000026.1:0-12776 GCA_964594495.1 Candidatus Woesearchaeota archaeon
AAGTGGCGTAACCGTTGTCAAGACACCATTTCATACCGTTATTTAGAACATTGTTCAAGTCCTTATCATCTAACTTAATTGAGTTTGATCTTCCGGTTCCTGTTGGAACAGATCTGGAAATTTCATGCAAAACTTCTGATCTTTTCTTAAGGAATTCTTTTTTTGTTAGATTTGTTTTTATTAATCTTACTGAACAATTAATGTCGTAGCCTATTTCTCCAGGTGAAATTACTCCTTTTTCTGAGTCGTAAGCTGCTACACCGCCCATGCACGCCCCATAACCTTGATGAGCATCTGGAAGAATGACTATTTTTTCTACCACTCCAGGCATTGAGGCCATGTTTTTAGCTTGCTCTATAGTTTTGTCTTCTTTTATTTTTTCCATTAGTTTGTCTGAGGCAAAAATAATGCCTGGGACTAACATTTTTCCTTCTTGATCGATTTGCCAGATATTTTCTGCTATTTTTCTAAGTGCCATGATAGTTATTGGATAATGAGGTTTATTAAATTTGGGATTGAAAAAATTAATTGAAAAGAGAGTTATAAAGATGTTGGACATTGTGTCCACTATCCCAATATTGATAATAGAGAAAGCTCTTTTTTTAATTGATCACAGTTTTCAAATAAGATAGTCTTCATACCGAGTTGCTGCGCAGGTTTTAAGTTCTCTTCCAAATCATCAATAAATAATGATTTCTGCGCTTTACTGTTGCTCTGTTTTAAAGCAATTTCATAAATCTGGGGGTCTGGCTTATTGACTCCAACTTCGGCAGAAATAATACAGCTATCAAAATGCGAACTAATAGAATATTTTTTATTTAAAATAGACCACCACTCCTTAGTTTGATCAGACAATAAGACCGTTTTATAATTATTTTTTCTTAAAGTATCAATTAGCCTAAACATGCCAGGATTAGGTTCAAAGAAATTTAATAATTTCTTTCTTAATATTCGCCAATCAGCATCAATTCCTAAATCTTTAAGTGAATTAGCCCAAAACTCTTCTTCCGAAAAAATCCCAGAAAAGTAAGGCTTGTAGTATTTTTTAATAAGGACATTAATTGTTTGTTCATTCGTAACTTTATAATTTTGAACCAAATACTCTCTAAAGAGCCATAGACCTCTATTAAGAACAACTCCCCCCAAATCAAAAATTATCGTTCTAACCATGCTAAAAAAAGCATATTATCCTATATAAATTTATTTTTTATCGAGATCTTCTATAAGTGCTATTTGCTCTATTTCTGCAGGAATCCTGAAAGACATTAGTCTTTCATAATAAGTTTTATATAACTTGTATTATTCAAATATTTCTATACATCTAAAACCATTTGAATTTCCCATAAATCGGAAGATTTTTTGTTATCAACATCTTTTATTTTCTTAATATGCATTTCTGCATATGTTGGGGATTTAATATGCTGTGATTCTTTATAATTTGAACATTTGTCTCCGTATAGTGTAGCTTGTAAATTATTTCCTCTAAGAATGACTTCTGCTTTTGAAACTAGAAAATCTTTGGCATCCATGAGATAAATTATTTCTTCCACGAAGTTATACAATAAAGACTCTATATCTGAACCCGAGACAGAAATAGTTTTTCCTTGGGCTGGGGAAACAGGTTGATTTCCTGAAATGTATGAAGAAATTGCCGCGACTACGGATTCAAATGCCTCATTAAGCGTTACGCCAAACGCTTTGAATTTTATGTCTGCTGTATGTTCAAGAAATTCGAATTGTTTTTGCATGTCTGTATGAGGAAATAAGAGATTAAAAGACTTATGATTCGGTAATCACACTCACGATGAACTATAGTTTTAAATAGATTAAATATTTGAAAAATAAATGAGGGTGATAGATGCACTTTTACTGCTACTGCTATTGGCTGTGCTAGCTGTTGGCTTATATTTCTTATGGGATCTTTTACCAAATGGGGAGAATGTAAAATATCAATCTTATGTGGCAAATGTTTCGGCTTCATCTAATAGCGTGCAGTTTTATCCAAATATGCGATATCGTGAAAGAGATATTAGTTATCATATTTCCGATGCATGCAGTAATAAAAAACAAAACGATGTCGAAACTGCCTTTTTGATTTTGGAAGAGAAAACGATATTGAATTTTTACCCAACTGATAATGATCCCGAACTTAATATTTTGTGTTCGTCAGTATCGCCAAAACCAAATGAAGAAGGCCATTTTGTTGCTGGGGAAGGAGGCCCTACAGAAATAATTAATACGAGTGCTTATAGCGTAATATTGTCAGGGAAGATTTCTTTATATAGAGCCGAGAAATGTGATGAACCTAAAATTGCTTTACACGAGATACTTCATGCACTGGGATTTGATCATAATAATAATGAGGGGAGTGTATTATATCCTGTAACAAGTTGCGATCAACAATTAGATGAATATATAATCGAAACTATAAATGAATTATATGCTGTGGACTCTTTACCGGACTTAATAATAGGAAAAATTTCAGCTAATAAATCTGGGAGATACCTTAATTTGGAAATAGAGGTAGTAAATATTGGATTAGCAAATTCTCAAGATTCGGAGTTGATTATATCTTCAAATAATGAAGAAATAAAGAGATACGATTTGTTGGAAATTGAAATAGGAACAAAGAAGAAACTAAGCGTTACGAATATGAGACTCCCAAGAGATTCCGATTCTGTTAGTTTTGTTGTGGAAACTGATGAAAGAGAGATTTCAAAGAGCAATAATGATGCTGAGATCACTGTTGAGGGAGAGTAGTTTCTGAAAAATGAGTCTGAACAGATGCTACATCATTGATATTTAATAGAGTTAAATCTCGAGATTTAGTTGCGTATAGTCCAGGTTGAGTAGAAAAGATAGCAACTTTGATTCTTTTTTTGTTAATTTCTGGTAGTTGAAGCATAAATTCTCTTTGATATGCCATACCTGGATGTGCTAGTAAACCATCAAAGTCTTCATGGAGTAACATTTGCTCTAACTCTTGAAGGCTCTCTGTTGTTGTAATTTCTATTCCTGCACGTCTAAGTTTGTCATAACATGAAAGATGAACCATTCTTTTTGTATCATATATTGCGAGTTTCATAAAATATTTGTAAAAAATTAGTTTATATAACTATTCTTTTGTTCTATTAGTTTAATAACGTAAGAGCAATCTTTAAATACAACTATTTCTAAATTAGTACAGGGAAGAAGAAATGGCTGACAAAGAACAGGTAATTAAGGAGCAACTTGAACACAACGGTATTTGGAGTTTTTCTGAATTCTATTCATATGCGCATAGCTGGTTTAAAAATGAAGGATATGGAGTTATGGAAGACAAATATAATGAGAAGGTTTCTGGAGATTCGAGAGATATTGCGATTGAATGGATAATAAGCAAAGGAATTTCTGATTATTTCAAAGTTGAAATAAAAATTAGATTTGATATAACTGGATTAAAAGATGTTGAAGCTGAGATAGATGGAAAAAAGAAAAAGACAAACAAGGGGAGAATTTGGCTTGAAATTAAAGGATATTTAGTAAAAGATCCCGGGAGTAAGTGGGATGTTACGGCCGGATGGAGATTTATGAGAGATTTTTATAATAAGTATATTATTCCTGCTAGAGTTGATGATATGCAAAATAAGGTTCGCAGTGATGTTAGGGAATTTAAAGATAGTTTGAAAGCTTATTTGGAATTACTAGGTAAAAGATGAGTTAGTGATGATTAGAACTCATTACCCAGAGTCTTTCACTCCCTCTCGTTTTTACATATGCATTTATGTAATTTCTTAACTCGGGATGAGAATTAATTTGATTTTGTGCTTCTCTGTTAACAATTTTATTTTTATAACTCTCTCCTCCCGTTAGACTTCCTAGAAGACTTTGTAAAAATCCAAGTAATACGCCCCCCACTACAGCATCTCTTTGATTAAGCCCCGTATAAATAAACACACCGTACGTAATACCTCCAATAATTAATCCACTAAAAATTCCCGCTCTTATTGCTCCTATTTTTGTTCCTTTTTCAAGTGATTTTTCTAAAGCTCCAAATACTTCTTCTCCTAATTCGCTTCTTAGTTTTGCAAGATTATAATTTTTTGATGATTCTGTCATTTTTTTGTTAAAAGAACAGATTTTATAACTTTAATTGTTTAAATCGAATAACATCAAAATATTTATATAATTGGATATGCAAACTTTGTCATGAAAAGGGCTTTAATTTTTACTTTGTTTCTTGTGCTTTTAGTAGTTCCGGGGGTTATGGCGATAGATATCGGTGTAAATAAGACAGAAATATCAACGACTGTTGTTTCTGAACTGAATAATCCCGCACTAATTGACTTTGTGATAACCAATAATGGACCAACAGATCAGTTTAGAATTTATTCTTTGATAAGTGTTGAATTCGAGCCTAGAGAAAGATTCGAATTAAAAAGTGGGGAGACGAAAACTATAAATGCGAAAATTATTTCATCAAGAGAATTAACTTCTAAAACGGGATACTTTAGTTTTGAATATCAAATTAAAGGGGATAATACAGATATATTCAAAGATAGTATATTGTTAAAAATAGTTAACTTTAATAAATTATTTGAGATTGAAACAACAAATATTACGTTGGGAAGTGATGAGGCGGTTCTAGTTTTGAGAAATCTTCAAAATGCTACTTTGGAAAATGTTGATTTAAATTTTAGTTCCGTTTTCTTTGAAAGTGTACAAAATGTTTCGGTAGATCCATTAGAAAAAACGAGTATAAAGATGATGATAGATAAAAATAGAACTTCTGGATTATTAGCTGGAAAATATCCTGTGAGGATAAGTGTTCCAGGTAGAGAAGGGGCTGAGTCCCGAGTTGAAGGAAATGTTTATTATGTTGAAAGAGAAGAAATTTCAACTTTAGAAGAACATGGGGGAGCAATTGTAAGAACAATCTCTGTAACAAAGAAAAATGAAGGAAATATACCTACTGTCGCGCAATTTGAAATAAGAAAAAATGTAATTACAAGATTATTTACAGTACATTCGGATGAACCAAGTATAATTGACAGAAAAGGACTTTCAATAAGGTACGGATGGGAGAGAGTTCTTGCTCCGGGAGAAGAAGCCACTATTTCTTCCACTACTAATTACACTTTCCCATTAATTATAGTTATTTTAATAATTTTAGTTATTGTTTTAGCAAGAATTTACGTAAGAACGGCTGTAGTTGCTCATAAGAGTGTTTCTTTTGTGAGAACTAAAGGGGGAGAATTTGCTTTGAAAGTAAACTTGCGTATCAAGGCAAGAAAACATGTTGAGAAAATAAAAATAATTGATAAATTACCTGGTGCAATGGAATTGTATGAAAAATACGGCAAGATGCCTGACAGTTTCGATAGAGCATTAAAGAGACTTATATGGAATATAGATCATTTAAACGCTGGAGAAGAGCGAGTGTTGTCTTATATTATGTATTCCAAGCTTAAGGTAGTTGGAAGATTTGAATTACCTGCTTTTAGAGTAGAATTTGTGAGAAGCGGAAACATGCATACGATCTTTTCAAATAGAGCATTTTTTGTTTCTGAAACAGCTAAAATTGAAGAATACTAAAGGAATTGAGAAAATTTCTCTAAGATTCTAACTTTGTTGTATTTTTTACTCATAGTTAAAAATAACTAATACCAACAACTCTTTTCTCCAGATATGCCAGAACAATTTCTTAATGTATCAAGCAGCGGTTTCATTTTGGCTACCCAGCTAGTGTTTCTGTGCAAACTATTTAATTGAAAAGGATCGGCTCTCAAATCGTATAGTTCTCGGGTGATATTGTCTGCATATTCTACATATACACATCCAGGAATACGTAAGGCGGTACTTGGATTACCTGTGAATACTCCATCGTGTTCAAAGAGTATTGCGCTTCTCCAAGGAAGATAAGGGTTATTCATTAAGGGAACTAAAGAACTTCCATCAATGGTTCTTTCCGAAGATGTTGCGTTTCCTAATTCCAAAATTGTAGGAGCCAGATCAATGTTTGCAGTAAGCTTATCGATTGATAGTCCCTTTTGTATACCTGGGCCAACAATTATTAATGGTACATGAGTTGACTCTTCGTAGGCATAATTTTTACCTTTTCTTAGTCTATGTTCGCCATGTACGTATCCATTATCAGAAAGGAATATGATAATTGTATTGTTGTACTGCCCGGTTTCCTTTAAGGTATTAACTATTTGAGCTATTCCTCTATCTACTGATAATAAGGATTCGTATCTTCCACGATATTCTTCTGTAATAAATGCTATATCTTCACTATCGAATAAAGGTTTATTTTGAACAAACCAAGGTTTATCAGAAACGTCGGTCTCATTAAATGAAGGTGGTTGAGGAAGAGGCAAATTACTAAAGACACCGATGTCTTCTGGAGCAGGAACAGGATGTACTGGAGGCATATCGTTTAGAGAAGCGGACTCATGAGGAGCAAAATAATTTAACCAAAGGAAAAAAGGTTGTGAATCTGTACTTTGATTTCTTATGTAGTCAATTGCTTTGTTTGTGTAGACATATGTTTGATATTCTCTTGGTTTATATTCATCAAATGGAGGTAATGGTGTTGTTGGATCGTTGTCGACGCAGCTCCAAATTCTAATATCGGTAGGTGTGCGAGATTCTGGATTGGAGTAAGCGACAATTCTACCGTTTTCGTTTAGGGCAAAATCGTAATAACGATATCCGGAATCGTCAATTGAAGCCTGCCAGTCGTTCCATCCAGGAGGGATCTCTCTGCATTTTGACACTCCATCAACCGGAAAACCATATTGGTTTAGATATTTACCAATGAATCCGGTATGGTATCCTGCTCGTTGAAGCCAAACTGGGAGAGTTTCATTTTGATTTTTTCTAAATTTTAGATATCCTCCTCCGGGAAGATGATTACCGAGAATTCCATTGTTATGCGCATATTGCCCAGTTAAGAGGCCTGCTCGAGAAGGGCAACAAATAGAAGATGTAGCAAAGAATTTACTAAAAGTTGTTCCTTCTTCCATTAATAGATCTTTAACGTTTGGCATAATCGGGGTGCCGTCTGGGCGTTTTGCAGTCAGAGAGTTATAATCCTGATCGTCAGTCATTATAATTAGAATGTTTGGTTTAGATAATGGTTGTGCGATAGAAAAGTTTATTTGATAATCTATTAAATTTATATTCCCTGCGTTATCTTTACACTTAATATAATAGTGATACATATTTCCAGCTAATAGTCCGGTTAATATGCGAGTATGCGTTTTGCCTTTTGCATTAGTAAATAATGTAACAGGCATCAAATCATAAGGAATTCCGGCACTTGTGGAGTATTTGCATGTTGCATTTTCATGTGTATAAAGAAGTAATTTTACTGATGTTGTTGGTGAAAGAATCCCGGTTGGAGAGCCGCCCGAACGGGCTGGAGGAACTTTATCTTCCATCGCAAATATCGGTGAAACGCATATTAAAGTTACTATTAATAAAACTGACAAAATTATTAGGTTTTTCATTATTTTAAAGTCGTAACAATCTATTTAAATATTTTGGTTTTTAGATTTTGTTTTTGATTTCGTTATCTTTAAAAAAGGCCAAATGTTATCATTCTTATCCCCCCATAGCTCAATGGTAGAGCACTCGGCTGTAGGCAGCTAGCCTAACGCAGACATTCCATACCGGAAAGGATGAAGCGTGATCAGGCATGTTTCGATAGAAATGTGTAAAGACAGAACCCGGGTTACCCAAGTTCGATTCTCGGTGGGGGGATGAACTTTTATAGTAATGTTATAACTAAAATTAATGATTTTGATGAATTTACTTTAAAAAGATTTAAATAAGGATCTATTTCTTGGAAATATATGGAAATACAATCTTTAAAAGGGAAGAGAGCAGAAGATAGTCAAGAGGAAGTAGAAAGTGCTCAAGAAAGTTCGAATTCTGGAGAGAGACAATCAAATATTCAACTTTATCAAAGATCGGATTTAGAACACGAGAGACATCTAAAACCTGAGGAATTTCAAGAGGTGCTAAATTATGCACGTATGTTACAGAAACTTGAGCTTGATCGAGAAGAAAGCGATAGGAAAGGATTAGAAGCGCTCGCTTTATTTGATGCCAAGAAAGGTATTCCTATTTCTCTTGTTAAACAAGTTATTGATGAGGTAATGCATGTTGGAAGGCCTTATGCGCAAAGAGCTTTAGATATTCTTTATCCGACTCAAGAACAGATCGAAAGAGATCTAGCAGAAGTAGGGGGGAAACCTACAATAGAATTTATAGTTAGAAAATATGCTCAAGTAATTACAAGATCCCTGAGAAAAATGTATCCGGATATGGAACTTAATGGAAACTGTTGCGATTATTCTGAGTATCATGAGAGTTATGATTTTAATATTGAGGCCGTTACAACAATTTCAAAAAAAAGACTTGGATTGTTTACAACTAAACATAAAAATAAGACGAAATTGGTGGAAGGAAAATTAAATCTAATGTGTTGGAGACTTAATATTACATTTTATGACCCGAGAGTTTTGCAAGCAGGTAAGGAGCAAATTTTAAAACTAAATGAAGAATTCTTAAAAACAAAACTAACAGAAATCAATGTAAACTATAATTATAAAATTGATTAGTTTTATATATTTGAAAATTATATAATCACGTGGGATATGTTATAAACTTAGGATTTTGTGAAGTATGTGGGAAGCATATTACTCAAGGAGAGAGATTTTGTAATAAACATAAAAACTATGAGGGGCGAGATGATGAGAGCGAAGAAAGAGATGAAGAAGAACTTGAAGACGAATGACCGTGTGAGCAAAAGTTTAAAAGTCAGGAAAGATTATATTAAATATGGTTAAAAGAGGAGTTAGAAGAAAGGAGGCTGAAACAAGTACGTTAGTTTTAGTTTTATGTGTTATAGGGTACGTGGCTATTGTTTTGGGGATTTTAGGATCTATCATTTTGTTAGTGACTCCAGTGAATGAATTCTTCGGTCCGGTTCCTGTATGGTATTCTATTATTGCGCTTATAATTAATGTAGCTGCCGGATTTTTATTAGCTTATATATTTAAAATGAAGCGCTGGGCGCTGTTTGCGTTCACAGGATTATTTATTGTAGAGGAGATAATCTCATTTGCTGCAGGTATTGGAAATTATTATGGATTAATAGCTTACATCATTTTTATCGCTTTATTCTATATTGACTACAAAAAGATGAGATAAAATGGTTTGGTTTAATAAATATAAAAAAACTAACAATGTTTTGGCTTCTTTGCTTTTCTTAGCTGTTGGTTATATTTTACTTCAGATATATCCAAGTGCAATTTACTACCAGATTCTGGGTGTTATTTTCCTTGCTGCTTTTCTGTATGGTGTTATTTGCGTAACTAAAGATGTGAGATTTATATTTTAATTGATAAAATTGCTATAAGTAAACTAAATAATAGGGAATATAATCGAGATATTACTGATGAAATAAACAGATTATATCAGGGTATTATCAATAGGGGAGTTATACTTTGTGCATTAATTAACAAAAGCTTTAAAAAGTATTTAGATCTTGGAAAGAGAACTAAACATCTATAAAAAAGATGAAAGACAAAGTGAAAAAGGACGAGGAAGAAGGAACCGAAGAAGGAACTGATTCCTCTGATGAAGAAATCGAAAACGCCGACCTTGACGACGATGACGGCGAAGACGAAGACGAAGAAGCTACGGAAGACACAAACTGGTAGTTTTTAGTTTTTTAAACTTTTTATTTGGCCTTAGGCCATTTTATTTTATTTCTTAATTGAAAATAAAGTTATTTTTCATTACATATATCTTTAAAATAGCGGTAATTTTATTGCGTTTATGACAGATAAAGAGCCGGTTTATATTCTTCAGGACAATGTTTCAAGAACATTGGGAAAAGATGCGCAAAGAAATAATATTTTAGCTGCAAAAATAGTCGCGGATATAGTTAAAACGACTTTAGGGCCGAAGGGAATGGATAAAATGCTTGTTGATTCCACCGGAAATATAATTGTGACAAATGACGGGGTAACTATTCTTGAAGAAATGGAAATTGATCATCCTGCGGCTAAAATGATGGTCGAAATTGCTAAAACACAAGAGGCAGAAGTTGGAGATGGAACAACAACTGCAGCATTACTTGGGGGAAAACTTCTTGAAAATGCTGAACATTTACTTGATAAGAAAATACATCCTACAGTCATTGTTAAAGGTTATAGATTGGCTTCTCAAAAAGCGGTAGACATATTAAATGAAATTGCTTTGCCCATAAAAGATATAGAAATTCTTAGACAAATAGCTATGACTGCGATGACTGGAAAGGGGGCTGAAAGTACGAGAGAAAAATTGGCTACTTTAGTTGTTGATTCTGTAAATCAGATCTCTAGAGGAAAAGAAATTGAATTAAACGATATTAAAATAGAGAAAATAAAGGGCGATGGAATAGGAGATAGCGAATTAGTACAGGGAATTGTACTTGATAAAGAAAGATCAAATGCTGAAATGCCAAGTAAAGTTGAAGATGCTCGAATTTTGCTGACTGATGCTGCGCTAGAGTTAAAAAGTCCGGAAACTGAGGCTAAAATATCGATATCTTCTCCTGAACAATTAGAGAGTTTTCTTCTTGCTGAAGAAAAATACCTAAAAGAGATGACTGATAAAATAATCTCATCTGGAGCAAATGTGGTATTTTGCCAAAAAGGCATTGACGATGTTGCGCAATATTATTTGGCTAAAGTTGGAATTTATGCTTGTAGAAGAATATCTAAATCTGATATGGAAAAACTTGCAAGGGCGACAGGAGGAAGAGTAATATCCAATTTAAATGAAATATCCCAAGAGTTATTTGGTGAAGCGGAAGTTGTAGAAGAATTAAGAAGGGGGGAAAATGCTTTAACTTATGTAAGAGGATGTAAAAATCCAAAATCTGTAACGATTGTTGTTAGGGGAGGAACAGATCATGTGGTGGATGAGATTGAAAGGGCGATAAAAGATGGATTAGGAGATGTTGCTGCGGCGGTACGAAGTGGGAAAGTAGTGCCTGGAGGGGGAGCGGTTGAGGTAGAATTGGCAAGAAGATTAAGAGTATTCGCTAGAACAATTGGGGGAAGAGAACAGCTAGCAATAGAAGAATTTGCTAAATCTTTAGAGTCCATTCCAGAAACTCTTGCTGAAAATGCCGGATTGGATCCAATCGAGATACTAACTGAATTGAGAAAAAGGCATGAATCTGGATTATATGGGAACGGATTGAATCTTTTTACAAATAAAATAGAAGATACTTTTGCAGCAGGCATTATAGAACCTTTAAAAATAAAGACACAGGCAATTAATTCTGCTTCAGAAGTTGCAATGATGATTCTGAGAATTGATGATGTTTTGGTAAGTAGAGGGACACATAATAACGCTCAACGTGATAACTTAACTGAACTAGATTAACGTGAGACTTTTAAGTAATAACATTAGAAGAGTTTAAATAGGGATTCTATGGAATACTTTTATGGCACAATTACTTATCGAATCTAGAAGTTCTGAAAACGAACTAGCGGTGATTGAGGGAGGGGGGATGGAAGACCTAGTTCGATTGAGAACAACTTTTTCTACATCAGAAGAAGATCAAATTATTTTAAGAGGGGCAGGAATACAACCAGCCATTGGATTAGTTGTTGTTAAAGGTAAAACTTTGATAGCAAGAGTTGGAGCAATACTTCCTCTTTCACCTTATAGAGAATTACAAGATTTAAGAAGGAAAATACTTGATTACATGGCAAATAAGACTGTTGAACTGGCTCAAGGAGGAACAATAGTACCAATTAGTGCTTACACTCTTTCCCATGTAGAAAATTTAGATGGGAAAAAGATTCCTAATTTAAGTTTTTATGAAGCAATGGAGGAAGTTGATAAAATAAGATTACCCAAGAAACTTTGGCAAGTTGATAAGGAGTTGGATTTTACATCTAGTGGTAAAGAAGAAGACAGAATTTACAAGGCTGTTAGAATAACTTCTAAGTCATTAGTGCTCGCTCCAAATGAAGCAAGAGTTATTTACCAAGGGACAAGTCGAGGAAAAGATTTCGTATTAAATTATCAAGAAGGGGATGTTGTTAGATTTGATTATTTTAAATAATTGCGATCACCGGCTAAAAGAATTCATGAAAAATTCTTAGTACCGTTGATCCCAATGCGATCTGCGGGAATCGGACCCGCATCTGCACGTTGGCAACGTACCGTTCTACCACTAAACTAAGATCGCATATAAGAACCGAGGTTCTTATGACTCCTATACGAAATGTCTAACGACACTAAGTAGGGTCTTTAGAACCCTATATCTTAAGTCCAAGGACATTAAGTTTAAGGTTCTTAGAACCATCTGTCTTAAGAACTCTATAAAAGCGCATTATTTAAAAATTGTTATTATATATCTTTCTCATGGGAAGAAAAAAGAGTGTGATGAGAATACCTAAACAGGTAATGTTAATATGTCCATTTTGTGAAGGTAAAAACAAAGCTATTGTAAGTATTGAAAATTCTCCTCAGAGTTTTGTGTGTCCTAAGTGTAATGCAGAAGTGAGGAATGGAATTGCTCAGTGTTGTGTTATCTGTGCTTTTTCTAATAAAAAGTGCCCAAGAACACTTTATATGGAAGCGAAAGTAAAAGGTTTGGAAATTAGGTGATTTTCAATTAAGAAGTTTTAAAAAGCGTTTTTGTTCTATAAATATCAAGGCCCCATAGTCTAGTGGCAAAACGACTCGTTTACACCGAGTAGTCAGGAGTTCGATTCTCT
>CAZQLX010000027.1:0-12287 GCA_964594495.1 Candidatus Woesearchaeota archaeon
GTTGATTGGTCTATACCTGACTTTTGCGCTTCCATGGGACGGTGGTGTTATTCCTGGTGTAATAATGATTCTTTTTGGTTTAATAGGTATCATATACTCACTTAAAAATTTGTCAAAGGCAGATCTATCCGTAATATAATATTCTAATAGTTAGTAATTTGTCTATAATAAATAAAAATGTAGACGGGGAGTTTGCTTGGTAAAAACATGATAGTTTTACCTTCTGTCTTCCTCGGTTTTGCTACCCTGTAAGCACCTTGTTTCCTGTTTAGGGCTGCTCCGATCAAGGCCTGACCCATTTCGCAGGAGCAAGATCGAACAGGACAAAACGTCAACGTCGGATAGAAGACTAACAAGCCTCTACCTTACTTGCTCCTTTAAGCCCACTTAAAGCCCGCTAGTGGATGGCGCAGGGCTAGAACGCCGGCTCGTCTACATTTTACACGAGCAGATACGGTATTTAAAGGTTATTATAGAAAAAAATTAAGCCTCAATTTGCTTCTTGATTTTGTTCAAATCTGATTTAACTCTGCGTTCTTTACGTTCGTGTTCATCGTTGTAGCGAGGAGAGGAATCAGATTTTCTAGCGAGAATGGAAAGAAATACAAGAAGAATTATTTCTAGAAAACCAGCAACTGCAAGCAACATGATAAATAAATCCATAAAAATAAATGAAGATAGGCATATATAATGGTTTTTGCTAAAATTTACTACATTTTTTCAATGACAGAGATTCCCAAAAGAGAAAGGGCATTTTTTAGAACTTGCGCAAAAGAGGAAACTAGAGAAAGGCGGAAAGGTTCTTCCTCAGAACCAATGACTTGAGACGAATGATAAAACTCATTGAATAATTGAGAAATCTTATAAGAATACTTTGCTATTTCACTGGGATCGTTGTTTTTAGCTGCATGTTCAACAACTTGTGGGAAACTGGAAAGATTAATTATCAATTCCTTCTCAACATCTGAGAGTTTAGCAGGTATATTAAACTGCGATTTTTTTGATTTTGCTTTTCTAAGTATGCTTTGAGATCTAGCGTAAGCGTAAAGAAGATAAGGTCCTGTATCTCCTTCAAAGGAGACGAAACGATCAATATCAAATACCATATCGTGAGAGCGAAAGTTTTTCAAATCTCCGTAGAATATCGCTGCTCTCGCAATTATTAATGCTCTTTTTTCTAGTTCTTTTATAGATAATTTTTCTCGTTTAGTTATTTCCTTCTTTGCAAGTTTTTGTGTTTCTTTCAAAATATCTTCCATGAAAACCGTTTTTCCTTTTCTTGTAGAGAATTTCTTTCCATCTTCATCTAGATAAAGCCCATGATCAACATGCACACATGATTTTGCCCAAGAAAAGCCAAGGAGTTCAAGAATTTTAAAGACTTGTTTCAAATGAAGCGATTGTTCGGAACCTACCTCATAAATCATCTTATCAAATTTATACCTATTATATCTGGAAATTGCGGCTGCAATGTCTCGAGTTGCGTATAATGTCGCTCCGTCGGACTTTTTGATTAAACAGACACCGAGATTGTATTTTTCTAAGTCTACAATTAATGCGCCTTCGCTTTCTTTTATTAATTTTCTTTTTTGTAAAAGTTTGAGTGTTGTATCTAAGTCTTTTTGGTGTTCAGATTCTCCGGAAATAAGATCAAAACTTATGCCGATAAGAGAATAAACTTTATTAAATTCTTTGATACTTAAATCTCTGAATTTTTTCCATAACGAAAAAAGGGATTTATCATTATTCTCTAAGCGATTAAAATACTCTCTACCTAGGTCGTCATATTCTTTTTTTTGTGAGGTTTTTACATAAATATCATAAAGATGTTTCATAGGGTCCTTTTTTAGTTCTTTTTCAGATCCAAACTTTTCATATCCTGCAATAATTTTTCCAAACGGTGTTCCCCAATCCCCTAAATAATTTAGTTTTACTGTTTTATACCCGAGAAAATTATAAATTTGAGTTAAAGAGTTGCCAATAATTGTTGATCTTAAATGACCAATGCCGAAAGGTTTAGCAATATTTGGAGAAGAAAATTCAACTACAATTGATTTATTTCTTCCAATGTTTTGTGAGCCGTATTTATCTTTTTCTTTTTGTATTCTTTCTAGCGTGGATTGTGTGAGGAAGTTTTTGTTAACGAAAAAGTTTAGATATGGACCTGCCGCCTTTACTGATTCAAATTCAGGAGAAAGAGAAATTTTTGTAGAAAGATCCTGGGCAATATCGCCCGGACTTTTTTTGAGATGCTTTGCAAGAATAAAACACGGAAAAGCATAGTCGCCTAAAGAAGGATCTTTAGGAACTTCAATTAATTGCACGATATTTTCTTTTGAGCATTTAATATATTTAGATAATAAGTGAGCAATTTCTTTTTTATAATCTTCCATTAGTAGAGTGAAATAAGATAATTAATAAAGTTATCTTTCAGTCTCGTAATTTATGACCGCAACCTGTACAGAATTTCTGAGTCTCGTCTATATCTGCTTTACAACCAGGACAATTTGTTAACGGAACTTCCATTTTTCCTCCACATTGAGGACAGAATTTTTGATCAGGATCGCCGCCCCTACCACATTTAACGCACTTAGGAGGAATTTTTTTTCTTTCTATAACGGTTTTATATCCGACTTTTCCTCCGGAAACAACCTTTGAAAAAGCATCCTGGATAGAATCAGAATTTTGATATTTTCTTAAATCTATATTGCTTCCCATCTTTTTTAATCCCGATACTTAAAATCTGTAATTTAAAAATTTAATTGTGAAGAAGTTTAACTAGATATTGTAAAGCTTCCGCCGGGACTTGAACCCGGGACCCCCACATTACGAGTGTGGTACTCTAAACCAGCTGAGCTACGGAAGCGACCATTTGTTAAAGGCAAAAAGGTTTATAAATTGAATTTATCTAGGTTTGTTGTTAAAAAAGATGGTAAAGGTGAGAGGTTTTGTATTTGCATTTGCTTTTGTTTTAGTTGTTTGCGTGTCAATTGGCTTTGTAAGTGCCGCTCTTGACGTCGCCAATTTTAGCCTTGTCGGGCCGACATTTTTTGATTTGGCAAATAACAATACAATCAATATAACAATCACCGCGGTGAGTCAAAACATAACAAGTGTTAACATAACTTATCAATATAACAATGCTGCTTCGGATGCGCATGAATTTAGTCTAGGAAGTAACGGTACAAACGCTAATGCTCATATATTTACAAACAATACTATTGGTTCAGTAACCGTTACATCCGTTTTGTTTTTCGCAAATTCTTCTGCAACACCCCTGATTATTAATCAATCTACTGCAAACTTTTGGTTTACGGTTTCTTCACCAAGAGCGATTCAATCTCTTCTTGCCATTACAATTAATGCTTCTGGTGGAATTGCAGGATCCAACACAACCACAATAAATTTATATCCTGCTTTTGCTTTTACAGGCTACGTTCTTAATGAGACTGGGTGTTCTACGTGCTGGCAAAATTGGACAAATGTAAGTATCTACGGATTGACAAATGCTCCGGGAGGAGGACCGGCAACAGAAACATTGCTAGCGTCCACATTAACAAATGCTTCGGGATACTTCAGACTGTCGAGAGTAAATAACTCAGCTTTCTTTAGAGGATTTAAACTAAAGACTATATATTATGATAATGTTACATCTCAAACGAATGCCACTAAGGTAGGAACTATAATGCCTGATTTTCCATCGTTCATGTTTTATGGAGGGGGTAGCGGAGAGGAGGGGGAGTTTGATATGTCTCTTAACGGAGGAACGTTCTACTTACAACCGGCCATAACAATTAAAATGTATGCTACTAATGGAACAAGCAATGTAACGTTTGGATATGAATTAATAGACCAGGCATTGGGATTCCCTATTGAGAGTAGCATGCAAAGTAAAGTCGGAAGTGCTACGGTAATTGTGCCTGCGAACCGAGCGTATGTTGTAACACAGATGAGAATGTTTGGTTTCCCAGGAAGCAGCATTGGATATACTAATGATCAAAGCGTATGTACGTCTACAAATGCTTTTATGAATGATAGTATTTGCCCTACACCTCCAAAATCGCAATCAATTACTGCAGCTCAAGCATTGCCTGGATCGACGATAGTGGTTAATCAAAGCCTTGCAATGACAAGAGTTAATATTCATGGATGCATTAGTATTGCTGCAAATGCAAATAATACTCAAGTAAACATTACCGCCATGGTAGTTCGTATGCTTCCTTGGAGTACTGATATAGGAAGCTTTATACCACCTAGTACCGCGGATGATGGGACTCTTAACATAACAAGAGACATAAACATAAGTCGTGGAGGAAACCCTGATCCTCTAGGTGCCAATTGTTATGCTTATTATAACATTTCTGTTTTAAATTCGACAGGTTATATGCTTGAAATTTATGCAAAAAATGCTTCCAATGCAGCAGGTAATCCTGGATCTGCAAATAATTTGGCTGGATTTAAAAATATAAGTCAAGTTACAGGGCATCTTCAATATAATATTACGCTGCATAAGTTAGCGGGAAATTATGTCACAAGCGCTACGGGAGGTGTGACGGTTAACACTTCGTTAATAAAAATAAACGTTGTAAATTCTACCGGTGGATCGATATCAACGAACATGGATGCAAATATTAAAGTAAAAAATGTTGCGGTTGGTATCGGTACGGTTTATTATATAATAGGTTTTAATAATATACTAAACGGAAGCTTTTATATCCCGGTATTAAACAACTCTAACTTTGCTAAAGTAATGGTGTTTTCACAAAATGGACCGCCTAAAGAAACAACAATTAATTTGAGCTTAAGCGAATTTAATATTACGGTTGCTTCAATGGGTGTGGAGAAAGGGTTTAGAAAGTTTGCATCAAACGGAAGTTTGGACTCTGTAAACACCGCGAGTGTGCCTATTTCGCTTAGATTCTTAAGAACAGATGCGGAATGTGATGCACCAAATGCTCCATCTTCATGCGTTATCACAGAAATGAATGCTTCAAGTTTCAATCCAATGAAAGCAATGCTTGCGGGTAAAGTAAATATGGAAGTGAAGTTAACTGCCAGTAATGTTTCTTTAATATTCCATGATTATGATATGTTTTCAGCCAAGCAGCCCCCAATGGAATCGGTAATCGACAACGATGCGGCTAGAGCGCAAGGTTCCGGAAGTGATAGGGTAGAAGATAGATGGAACTTTGGAAGTTTTGCTCCAGCAGACTCTTATGACAATGTAACAATTGTTATACCTTATTCGGACAATACTGCAGCTTCAACCTATCTTAATGATTCTGCGCAAGTAAATGTAACCATTCCAATTTTATATGATGAGAATAATAACGTGGTGTGGAATAGAACAAGAGGAGACGTTGATGCAAACCTAACGGATGATTTTGCAGATTACAACATTACAGACTTCAGAAACTTTACTCAATCTTCAGGATTCGCTTGTCTTACTGACTACAGTAATAGAACTTGTTATATTAATACAAGCGGAAACTATCTATCATTTAGAATTCCTCACTTTTCAACAATTGGTGCTTCTGTTTTAGGTCAGGCTATTGCTAGCAGCACTACTAGCACTACAACGACGACAACGGGAGGGAGTACTAGCGGAGGTGGAGACAATAACGTAAATACTACGACAAAGAAATCTCAAACGTGGACGAAGATAACCCCTGGAAATGTAACAATAATGAAAGTAAATGATAAAGCCTTGGGTGTAAAACAAATTTCTATTTATGTGGCTAATGAGGCCCAAAATGTAAAAATAACTATCACAAAGCATGATGGAAAACCTGCTGCAGTTTCAGTTGAAAAAACAGGAAAAGTTTACAAATATTTAGAAATAAAGACGGAGAATCTGGCTAATAAGTTGGCTAGAGCAACATTATCAATACAGGTAGAAAAATCTTGGTTAACTTCGCAAGGGCTGAAAACAGATAAAGTAGCGTTGTACAAGTTTAATGAGAATAGTAAAGTTTGGGAAGAGGTTACTATTAGAAGTTCTGGATCGGATGGAACATATCAATTTTTTGATGCAGATCTTAACTCTTTCAGTTATTTTGCGATTGGGGAGAAAACCGTGGCTGCTATGGGAGATTTGCCTGCAGGAAATAATACTAACGGAACAACAGACACGCCGATGGGAGATACACCTCTCGGTGATAAGGGGAGCATGATTTGGATCATAATTATCATTGTAATTATAATAATTGCGGTTGTTATCGGAGTGATTATATATCATTCCATGAGAAAACATTAAGATTTTAAATGAATTTGTTCTTAATAATAAGATGAAGAGAAAAGCAGAAAGACAGGATTGGAAAGGGTTTGGAAGCTTTACTCGCCCGAATTTTGGAAAGCTTAGACCGAGAAATGTTGTGGATCGGGGACATCCTATCGAGTTTATTTTATTTTTAGGAATATTATTAATCATTTTAGGCGGAATTTTTTCAGTAATTAGTGTTGTATTATGGGTGGGTGTTTTTATTATAGCTCTGTATATTCTCTACTTCTTTTTGTGGAAAATAATGAAATAGTAGTCAAATTCGTCGAAAACAAGTACTAACACAAATTTAAATAAAAGAATTCCATTGTTAAAAGATGGAAAAAGAGGGGTTTTCTCTTCCTGCGGAGTGCGTTGAGTGTAAAAGTGTATTCGAATTGGATGATGACCTCATAGGTGCTGATTGGAACAAGACTATCGGCGAGGTTCTAATAGAGAAATATGGTTCGGATCTTTTACTATGCCCGAGTTGTAGAAAAATTATAAGAATAATAAAAGAGGGTACTTTTAAATGGGTAGTTCATAGTGATGTAAAGGGCAGTACCTCGGACTTAGAATTGGTTTCTAAGGAAGGCGAGAGACATTTATGGAAAGTAAAAAGTACTTGCGGTAAAGAGGTAACATTCGAAGTTCTGGATGAAGAAAACTAATTTTGCTGTAACTTTTAGATAATTACCATGCCTTTATTAACCCCTCTCTGATCGTTGCTAAAATCTTTCTAGCGAAAAACATGTGCTTTAGCTTTAAGCGGAAAGCTTTAAAAGGTATCTTAGACACAGCTAATATGAGACGAAAGTTTTCGGAGAAAGATGGCAAACACAATACCTACTAACGGCGTGGTTGGCTTAGTCAATCATGCAGGGGGGAATTACTTTGGTTTTACGGTAGCACGTGCCGTATTTACTTATATTACCTCTAAAGCCCTCTTAGCAAGAGCTTTAGCAAAGAAGACTACGTTCTATAGGAAAAGGAGCCATAAGTACAAATTGCTTGCTTTTATGTTTGGTCTCGCCATAGCCGTAACTCTTCCTACCTTATAAATAGATGAATTCTAAGGAAAAAGCTATATTTGGGGCTGGATGTTTTTGGAGCGTAGAAATGGAGTTTTCTCATGTTAATGGCGTTATTTCAACTAAAGTAGGATATTCGGGAGGAGATAACTCCTATAAGAAAGTAGGCGATGATGAAATATACTCTGGAAAAACAGGTCATGCAGAAGTTATTGAAATTACTTTTGATCCCACAAAAGTAAGTTATGAAAACTTGTTAGACAAATTCTTTATGATTCATGATTCCACGACATTGAATAGACAGGGTCCGGATTTTGGTAATCAATATCGTTCTATAATTCTTTATCTTAATGAAGGACAAAGAAAAAAAGCAGAGAAAAAACTGAAAGAATGGCAGAAGAAATTTGATGATAAAATAGTTACTGAAATTAAACCTTTTATAAAATTCTATCCTGCTGAAGAATATCATCAGAAATTCCTAGAAAAAAGAGGATTGCGGAATTGTAGAATTTAATTATTTCTTGTTCAAAATCTTCCAACTCCAAGCAGAACATACTGCTGCTCCGATGATAAACCACCAGGTGATAAAATATGTTAGCGCTAGAAATGCAAGACCTAAAAGAGATAAGCCGAGGACTTTGTAATTAATCATTTGAATATAGAGGAATTGAGCTATATAAAAGTGTGCGAAAACTAACTCTTTCTCCTTCGATAAAAAACATTCCCTGCCCCCGCATACATAAGAAAAGTAGCTGCTAAAAGTGCAGTAGAACCTGTTTTGGCTAGCATTTTATAATTCTCTCTTTCTAGAACCTCTTGATCAACAGGATGTTCTCTATCAAATTCCTCTTTTTCAGCTAATAATTTCTGATATCTTTCTACTTTTAATGCTAATTCATCTCTTCCTTCTGCCGTACTAAGAAGATTCGTAACTGTATGAAGAGGTTGATACATAGTGGCTTCAAAATTCTCTAATGCTTTTTGTCTAGGAAAAGGTGGTGGAGCAATATCTTTGAAACCCAATGCCCCCCAGATAGTGCCTCCAATAAAAACTCCTATTCCTGCAATACCTGCTAAACTTCGACAAAGCACTTGCAATTTCTTGACCATGTGAAAAGGAGGTTATAGATATTTTATAAATTTAACGTATAGAAGTGCTTGCATAAGCAACTGATATATGTCTAGTGGTCACACATTTCTCCGAGCTACTCCGATATTCTTGATTAATAGAAAATTATTTGCTCGTGGGAGATTGAGCATACTCTCTTAACAAATAGGCTGCTCCAACGATAATGGAGGCCATTCCAAGGCCCATCCCCGAATAAAATAAGTACTTTGTTAAATTATCTTTTCTTGTGATGGTTCCTGATTGTTCTACGGTTAGGGGAGGATAAAATTCGGAATTTTCCTCCGCCGAAATACTTTCGAAGGGGAATGCAAGACCTGCGAGTATAATTGAAGTTAATCCTGCTTTCTTGATTGTTTGTCTTAGATTCATAATTACAAGAACCTTGATACCTATTTAATGGTTTCTACTTATTAAAACGAACCTTTATTCTCTGCTGAAACATTCTAGAAAATGGAGAAAGGTTAAGCATATAGAAAAATAGTGGAAAAAGATAGAAATAATTAAAAAGAATCTAAAAGTAAAATAAATATGTCAAAAGTTTTTATAAATCGATTTGGTATTCCTGGCTCAGATAATTGGAGCTATATTTTTACTTCGCCAAATGGTGCCGAGATTCATGCTGATGGAAAAATACAAAGGGAAGGAATTATGTTTAGAGCATATCATCCAGAAAATGCAACTAAGTGGATGTTTGAAAGTGATGTATATGCCATCACAGATATAGCTCTCAGAGATGGACTTCGAAATAAAGTGGCTAAAGATTTAGGATTAAAGCTGAATGTTGATCCTGACATGATAGAATTTGAACAGAAATTTTCTGATCCTTCCGTATAAAATGAACTTTTTGCTGTTAAAGCCATCAAAAGATCGTTTAATGGAGATTAGGCGAACTCTAATTTATTGAGTTTTTTGAGCAGAAGATTGAGCTTTAGTAGCTAATTTACCCTCTTTTGTCCTTGACCTATCAAGAAATATAGGTTTTTCTAGTTTCTTCCCATTTCGATACACTCTCTTTTCATCTGCTCCGCAGATATAACAAGAAAAGTAGTCTCCTCTACTTTTAAAAGGATCAGGGTCATCAATTGTTATATGAGGTGTTACTTTATCGCACTTGGAACAATAAATGTCTTCCATAGTTTTTATTAAATTATCTTCTATTTAATCTTTATTATAGTCTGGCGCGGTCGGCGCTTCGCGCCTTCTATATATTGAGGCTGTGTTTTTTGATAAAAAGAATAGAAACTGAGAGTGAAAAAGGGAAGAGATATGGGAGGAAAGACGGAAGAAGAGAAATAAAGAAACAAAAACGTGCCCGAATTTAGACGGGATTTTTCTTTTCTTCATTTACATTGAGGGAGCGAGACCCTTTGAAGAGGAGGTTTAATCGGGTTTCAAAGAAGTGATTAAACCTACATCTTCTGGGGAAAAAGAGGTGATAATAGATTAAAGACTAACAAGTATTTATACTTTGTGAATTTGTGCTCTTTAGTTAAATTTTTGGGTTTTATTATGTTAACACGAACTATTAAAGTTTTTGGCAACTCTAAAAGGTTTTAGCTAATAGAATCCTCCGATCAGCTGGATGATACCTACTACAATAAGATATATGGCCACTGCGATATTTAGGGATCGTGGCCAGATGAGGATAATAATACCCATGATGATAGCCAGAATACCTGATATAGCCAATGCAGGAATAGTTAATGTTGGCATCTTTTTATAAGGTGCTTGAAATATATATACCTTTCTATTTCTTTCATTTCGGCGCTGTGGGTCGGTTTTCGAGTTGATAGCGTCTACTTTTCAAGGCGTATCCGGTGGTAAGGAAAGCCATGCCTGCTGCCGACATAATTCCTCCACCGGAGGGAAGAACTGTGTATAAATCTATTTGCTTTGATACAAAAAGGTAAGGATCATTTCGTATTGAATCTAGAGCTAATTTTCCTATTCCTCCAAAAGCCATTGTGGCCCCGATGATAATAATTATTCCTCCGGTTCTTATTAAAATTTTTTCTAGTTTTTCAAGCATGGGGAAATTTATTGGGGAAGGTTTTTAGAGTTTTAGGTAGTTGGACGTTGTGCGCGGTTGAGAGTAGAGCGCTCAATGGTTCGCGCGGTCGGCGCTTCGCGCCTTCTTTTTATTGTTGCTTTTTTCCACGATTGGGGGCGAAAAATTGAAAAAATGAAGGGTTTTTAGAGTTTTGGTGCGAAAAATAGATGATAAAAAGATTTAGCATGTGTTGGAATATTTTTCCGTCGACAAATGATGTTTAAACAGGTGTTTGTGAGTGTTTAAACAGCTGTTTAAGTCAATGTTTTGGGTGTTTAAGAGCGATGTGTTGGAATCGGAATTGTTTGTTACGAACTTTAATTTTAGTTGTTGATGATTGGGGTTTTAAGCTCTAAAAAGCGCAATATTTATATATGTAGGGTTTTCATATAGTTGTATGTTTAAGTGGTTTTTTAGAAAAGAGGTAAAAGAAGTAGAGGAAGAAACTAAAAAAGGATTCTCAAGTGTTAAGAAAGATATTGAGGCTGTTGGAAAGTGGCTTAAACACCTTGATGTAAAAGATAAACGGCTGTTTGATATGATAAATTCTTTGAAAGATGAAATATCGACGATAAAAGAAGATGTTGAAAGTTTGCGTGAGGGAATTGACTTAATTAACGAAGGCGTGAAAGATAAACAGCTGTTTAAAAAACAGGCTGTTTATGCCAAACAAACAGCTGTTGATGATGTTCAAGAACCTGTTCAAACGGGTGTTCAAACAGCTAATTTTTATGGATTTTTAAAAGGGTTGTCGGCTAATGAAAGATTGCTTGTTATGACTCTAGCACAGAGCGATATGAAACTGAGTTATGAGGATTTGGCATTGCTTTTGGGTAAAGAGAGAGCCACTATTAGAGGTCAAATAAACAGCATAAAGCAGAAAAGTGATATCCTTCAGGAAATAGTGGAAAAAAACGGAAAAAAGAGAGTATATGTGCCCGAGGAAATTAAGGAAAAACTAGCGAAATACGCAAAAGTGAGAGTTAAGAAGAAGGCTAAAGAGGTTGAGCAGTAGACTAATATGTATTAATCCGAACTTTTAGAGGTAAAAATGCTTCAGAAAGTGAAAAGTGAGAGTTAAAAAACATAGGAAAGCTAAGAAAAAAGGGTAAAAATGATAAAAAAGAGAGAGTTTATAGGCATAACGGCTAAAAAGGCTAAAAGTGAGAGATGTAGTTGACCTCTTGCTTGCGCATAAAAAGCTAAAAGTGAGGAAAAATTGGAGCGAAGAGATCAATTTTTCTGAAAAGGGAAGATGAAGAACAGGAGTATTGAGTTCGTGGAAAAATGAGAGTGATTTAAACGAACTTTAGAAAGAGAAAAAAGAAAGGAAAATGAAGATAGAAGTAGTGGGAAGTGTTAATCGGTGTAGCGAAAATCTTAGATTTCTCTAAGTTGTAAAATGGTGTTCAGCGACGCTATTTTCTTTAAATCTAATGAAATGGAGAGGGTTATCTTTTTGTTATTTTCTTTATTTTTTAGAAGAGGGATACCTTTCTTGATTATCTTTAAAGTGTAATCACGTATAGAGCTTTCAGATAAAGAAAGTTTTGATGCTAAAAGAGGATAATCGACGATAAAACCTTGTTCTTCTAGCTGATATATTGTTGAAAAAACAAGCATTTCTTGAGCTGTAAGTCGTTTAAATTTGGCCCTTAGATCTTTCTTTATATTATCTAAAGAGGAAAGGATCTCTGAAACTTTATCTATGTGAGTTAATGGATCTTCATGTATGGGAGTTTTGATGTTTAAAACGAACTTTTGGTTGGTTTTTTGCGTGTGTTGGTCTGTCTGTTTGTCTGTCTGTCTGTCTGTTGG
>CAZQLX010000027.1:12297-12509 GCA_964594495.1 Candidatus Woesearchaeota archaeon
AAATGGTTGTTTTAAGCCGTATAATGGCAACTTATCTGTTGGAATGTGTGTTGGAGTCTCTGGAAGTGTTGGGTTTATGTGTTGGATTGTCTGTTTTTCAGCATTATGTGTTGGAATTTGAGTGGTTTGAGATGATGTAGGGGAAGGAATTGAGGTTTTTTCAGTGATTTTTTGATTATTTTGCGTGTTGGACTGTGGAGTTTGTTGTTGGA
>CAZQLX010000028.1:0-4967 GCA_964594495.1 Candidatus Woesearchaeota archaeon
AGCAAATAAAGTAAGAGTATTGAATAGAAAAATAAGAAAACTAAAAGAGGAAGAACTTATTATAACTGAGCTGATCAAACTAACACAGAAAGAGACATTCGAACTTAAGAGAATGGATATGGAAGAATATAGAGAATCTATGTTGCAATACGAAAAGAGAATATCCAATATAATTGAAGAACTTATAGAGGCGGAAAGCCAGAGAGCATTTGCGTTGAAGTTTGCATCTAAAGGAAAAAGAGTTAAAATAGAAAGGGAAAGAATCATAAATCTAATCAAAGAATTACAAACCGATTTCGTAAAAAGAGGTACTATTGATCCAAAAGTATATGAATTGAAAATGGAGAGTTATAATAGTCGTATTGGGGAGATAGATGAAAAATTAGCAACGTTTGAGGCCAAACAGGCAATAAAACATGACTTAGGATTTTTCAAATAAAGATTATATTGTAAACTTATCACGATATAAGTTATAACTCTAGACAATTATCTTAGGAGTTTACTCCCGATAATTAGATTTATACAAAACGATAGTTTTATTATCTTATTGTTTTAGAAGTCATTTATGACAAACGTGATTGAACTTAGAAATGTGGCTAAATATTATGAAATGGGGGATTCTTTGGTTAAAGCAGTTGATGGGATTGATATCAAGATAGAGTTTGGAGATTTTGTGGCAATAATGGGACCATCTGGATCTGGAAAAAGTACAGCAATGAATTTAGTCGGTAGTCTTGATTTAGCCACACAAGGAGATATATATCTAGAAAAAATAAATATAGAACACCTAAGCGAGTCAGAACTAGCCCAAATAAGAGGGAAAAAAGTAGGTTTTATATTTCAAAGTTTTAACCTAATACAAAATCTGACTGCTAAAGAAAATATTATGCTTCCGATGATGTTTCAAAATATAGGCGTTGAAGAAAGAATGGAAAAGGCAGAATATCTTCTTAGAATGGTTGGGTTAAAAGATAGAATGGAGTATTATCCAAATCAGCTATCCGGAGGCCAGCAACAAAGAGTCGCGATTGCGAGAGCATTGGCAAACGATCCAGAAGTCATTTTAGCAGATGAACCGACTGGAAATTTAGACACTAAAACAGGAGAGAATATAATGTCTTTTCTTGAAAAGTTGAATAAGGAAGGAAAAACAATTATCATGGTCACTCATGATCCTGATTTAGCAAAAAGACATGCAAGAACAATTTATTGGATAAAGGATGGGAAGGTTGAAAAAGTAACTAAAGCTAGAAAAGCTAAATAATATATTTTTACTACTTTTCTTGACATA
Source organism: Candidatus Woesearchaeota archaeon (assembly GCA_964594495.1). Classification (GTDB taxonomy): domain Archaea; phylum Nanobdellota; class Nanobdellia; order Pacearchaeales; family GW2011-AR1; genus CAZQLX01. The sequence continues at coordinate 1,292 of CAZQLX010000028.1, forward strand.
TAAAATGGAAAAGAATTAAATAGGTACTTTAGAAGAATAAAATATGAGTGAAACGGCTAAAATGATACCAATTAAAGTAGTGATCTTTTTATTAATCACTATTTTGTTATCTGTGGCTTGTGTAAATCTAATTTCGGCCGTGGTTGTTAAATCTGTCGATCAACTTGAGCTTTCTCCCGGGGAAGAAGGAAATTTAGAGGTAATAGTTGAAAACATTCTTCAAGATACTGCGGAAGATGTCTCTTTTAGTATAAATTTACAACAGACACCATTCATTTCTTTGGGGGGGTCGGAAGATAGCGTTGATGAAATAGACGAAGATGATGATGAGAGATTTATTTTCGTGATAAAGGCTGCAAATGATATTACTCCGGGAGACTACGCCGTTCCATACACTTTAAGCTATACAATTAAAGATGAAATAAAACAAAAAAGCGGGACAATAGGTATAAGTGTGGTAGCTGAAACAGATCTAGGTTTTTCTGTAAGTGTTGAAAACCCAATTGTTGGAGAAAAAGGTATCATTAATATTAAAATAATAAATAAGGGATTTGCTGACGCTAAGTTTGTTAATGTAAAGCTTATCCCCGAAGATTTTACAATTTTATCGGAGAGAGAAGTTTACATTGGTAATATAGAATCTGACGATTTTGATACTGCTAGTTTTGATGTTCTGTTCAATAGAAAAAATACCAATTTGTTAGCAATAATAGAATACACCGATTTTAATAATGAAAAAGTAATAAGGAACATTGAACAACCAATAGACGTTTACACCACTGAAGAAGCAATTGAAAGAGGAATAAAAGAAAAAAGCAGTACAATTCTTATTATTGTTATTATTGTTCTTGTAATAATAATTTTAATTGCCATAAGGCAATTTAGAAAGTATAGAAGACATAAAAAAAGCCTTTTAGCAAGAAAACAAGAAAAGGCATAAAATGATAAAGGATTTCTTTAGATTAGCATTAAGAAATATCAGACACAGAGGGATTAGGTCTTGGCTTACAATGCTCGGTATTTTTATCGGAATTGCGGCAGTAGTGGCGTTAATTTCTCTTGGGCAGGCTTTACAAACTTCCATTTCTTCACAATTTGCGACTCTCGGACCGGATAAACTCTTGATACAAAATGCGGAAACTGGGTTTGGTCCCCCTGGAAGTACGGCTATTAAAAAATTAAATGAAAATGATCTTAAAATAATTCAAAGTATAAAAAATATTGATAGTGCTGTACCACGTCTCGTGCGCGTGATTAAAGTGGAGTATAATAATGAGGTCTCATTTCAATTTGCGGTCAGTATTCCAATGGATAATGAACAAATTAATGAAATTTATGAAAGTAATAATATGGAAGCGGAAACTGGAAGGACGCTACGTTTTGATGATAGAAAAGAAATAATTCTTGGTAGTGATTTTGGTAAAGGCAACTTTATGGGGAAAAAAATAGAGGTTGGAACAAACCTAATAATTCAAGATGATAAATTTGAGGTTGTTGGATTACTTAAAGAAACAGGTACTTTTCAGGTTAATGCGGCTGTTTTTTTGATGGAAGACGATATGAAAGAGATTCTAAACATCGGCGATGAAATTGATTTGATTGCGGTGAAGGTAACGGACAAAAAATTTACTGAGGAAGTTGCTGAGGAAATAAAAAGAAAATTGAGAGATGATAGAAATTTAAAAACGGGAGAGGAAGATTTTAGTGTTGAAACTCCCGCACAGTCAATAGCCTCGATTAATACAATACTAAGAATGGTAAATTTAGTTGTTGTAGGTATTGCAGCAATTTCACTAATTATAGGAGGAATTGGAATTGCTAATACAATGTATGCCTCTATAATTGAAAGAAGAAAAGAAATTGGAATAATGAAAGCGATTGGTGCAAGAAATAGCGATGTGTTAAAAATATTTCTCATTGAATCTGGACTTTTAGGATTGGTAGGAGGAATTGTTGGATCGATTATTGGATTGGCATTTGCATTTATTGTCTCGGGTGTAGCGAAGGCTGTTTTACCTGCTATTTCGCTTACGATCCAAATCTCTTGGCCGGTTATTTTGGGATCAATTGCATTCTCATTTGTAATCGGGGTAATTTCCGGAACGGTGCCTGCGTGGCAGGCTTCTAGATTGAAGCCTGTGGAGGCATTACGATCATGATAGCCGAGTACTTTAAAATATCACTGAAAAATTTAAAAAAAAGAAAAGTAAGAACCGCACTTACACTTATTGGAATTATAATTGCAATTGCTACTATATTTGTTCTAATTAGTATTTCAGTAGGATTACAAGGGGCTGTTGAAGAACAATTCAAACTTTTAGGCAGCAATAAATTCTTTATACAATCAAAGGGGCAGTTTGGATCGGGGAGTGCGGGCGGTGTTGCAATTTTAACTAAAAATGACGTAGATTATGTGAAAAAAATTCCAGGGGTTAAGGAAGTCTCCTATACAATAATTGCTAGTGCGAAGTTGAAATTCAAAGATAATATAAGATTTGTTAGCACTTATGGAATTGATACTGAAACAAGCGAATTATATTTTGAATCTGGGAACTTAAAGATGCTAGATGGACGAACTTTAAAAAAGGGGGACAGAAATAAAATTGTTTTGGGGTATGATTATAAGGTTGGTGATTTCTTAGGAAAAGAAATAAAAGTTGGTGATAAAATTGAGATTAATGATAGAAAATTTGAAGTGAAAGGAATAATAGATAGGATTGGAAATTCTCAGGACGACCGCGCAATTTATCTAACAGAGGAAGATACGAGAGAGTTGTTTAATATAACGAAGAGAATTGATTTTATCACGGTACAAATTGAAGATGGGGAAGATTTAAACGAGGTTGCTGATAGAGTTGAGAAAAAACTTACACGGTCGAGAGGATTAAGTGAGGATAAATCCGATATCTCTATTCTCACGCCAGAAGAATTACTTGAGAGTTTTGGTCAGGTATTAACTGTGCTAACAGTTTTTCTTTTGGGAATAGCCGGAATTTCCTTAGTTGTTGGTGGAATTGGAATAGCAAACACTATGTATACTTCGGTACTTGAAAGAAGAAAAGAAATTGGAATAATGAAAGCGATTGGTGCAAAAAATAGCGATGTGCTAAAGATATTTTTAGTCGAATCGGGTTTGATTGGACTTAGCGGGGGAATTATAGGGATTATTCTTGGTGTAATAATAGCTAAAGGTGTAGAGTTTATTGCCATAAATTCATTAGGAACAACTTTACTTCAGGCGGCAATTCCTCCTAATTTAATCATTGGATGTTTAGCTTTTGCATTTGGAATAGGCGCATTCTTTGGTGCGTGGCCTGCGTGGCAGGCTTCTAGATTGAAGCCTGTTGATGCATTGAGGTATGAATAAATTTATAAAATTATATGATGGAAGGTATTGATGCATAGCAATTTAGATCCTAATTTATATAATAAACAAAGGGCTGAGGCTCTAAAAGTAATGTCATACACCCTGATGATTCCTATTGCCCTAGCGGGAATGGATACTGTTTCAAAATGCGCATATTTTCTAGGGGTTCTAGGTTTATCAAACATATTAGATAAAGATGCTACGATATATGCCTCCACACTCTTAGGTTTTGGATATTATATGATATTAGATTCCTTTGTATCTATTTCAACTAAAGAAAGACCGTTTCATCTAACAATGTCATTATTA
>CAZQLX010000028.1:4977-11000 GCA_964594495.1 Candidatus Woesearchaeota archaeon
ACGCGAAGTAGACTTATCGGACTTGAAAAAGAAAGTAAAAAGTAATTTAATCTCTCCAAGAAAGAATAGCTAGAGCGATGCACATAAAGATTACTGCAACATCGCGAAATACAAGGGAGAAAGCTCCAAGGTTTGTTACGACAATTGCAATTGTAAAAAGACCTCCTAGGATAGCCGGATACTTAACTTTCCAGTTGGATAAGAACCAAATTACAAGTAAAAGCTCGAATGCTGAATGAATATGCAAAAAGAGAATAGGATCAATTACTGAAGAAATAAAAGGAGGAATAAAACCTGTCCAAGCTAGCGGTTCAGTGATGGCTGAAATTGCCGGATAAAGAAAGACAATTGCTAGACCGATACGTAAAGACAATGATACCCACCAATTCTTTCCTCTTTTTTTAATTTCTTCCATCCTATAATCTTACAGATATTTTATCATCCGAAGTCAATGTCAAATCAGCAGATGCAGGTATATTTAACCCAATTCCTACTGTTCCATTGAGATTTGTTCCGACCTTTATACTTGATTTGACGTTTCCAGAGATTTTAACATCGTTTTCGGAACTTGTATTTACCTGCGCATTTTCTCTAGTCTCGATTTGGATTACAGGCGCTAGAATATATTTGTTCTTGCTAGTTCCAGAAGCATTTGCGTTTCCGGTTATATGAAGAGATTCATCGGCAATAAAGTCGAATGTTAAAGAAGTTGTTGAATTTTCGTTAACTGTAAACTCATTTTGAATTCTTAATTCATTAGAGGGAAGTTTAGCTTCGGATTCACCTTGCGAGTCTACTACTATAACCTTCGATACTTCTAATCGAACTTGGTTATATGTATCTGTTTTTAACTGAGTGTCTATAAGGAGTGCTTGCTTTCCCTCAGCTTTTAATTGCAATAGATCATAAGTTTTTGAATTAGAGGAAATAGTTACCCATCCTTGAGAGGTACTATGAGCTTTTACATCATCGATGGTAACTTTAACGCTGGAAACAGATCCCATATTGGCTGCTGCATCTGTAATTGTAAAGACAGCTCTTCCTTCATTTTCCGAAAGACTAGACTCTACTTTTGGCGAGGCCGCAAAAAAGTATATTGCTGCTATAATGAGCGCAATCACGATAACCCATAAAATTATTTGAGAACCTTTCATCTTTTTAGTTAAGTGAAACATATATATAAAGGTTTCGCAAAAAATTGATTAATTTTAAAACCATTCAGCAAAGAACAGCAATTATTATAAAATGAAATAGTTTAGACGTGATGTGAGTGAAGAAACAATAAAAAATTGGAATGATGTTCGAATGCAATTTTACTCCATTGAATACTACTCTAAAAAAGAATATGGGGTAAAAGGTATTGACGTGCATAGAAGGATACTCGTAGAAGCAATTCATTCAATTGTTGGAGATCCAAAAAAACGAGAAAAAATACTTAGAGGATGGTGGAGAGGTATTTTTTCGAGAGATAATTTGTATAAATTAGATCGTGGCTATGCGAGAACATGTGACTTAGATGGGAAAACCCCTCCTTTGAGTCTTGCCGCGGATAACATCTTAAATTTAGAGACCTTGGTTCGCTCATTACATCTCCCATTTTCTAATGCTGAGGTTATTGTTCCACAAAAAAATAAACATCTTAATAGAGACTCCTAAAAGCTAGAGAAAAATACAAAATTAGTGTTGAATTAATTTGCGGGAAGTTCTTCGCTAGAATCTATTACATTAACTTTTCCAAATAATCTCGCATTTAGATGATCATGATAGGCCCAAGATCCAACTTGGTTAAATGTAAAAGACCAATTTTCTCCAGGAGCAATGCCTTTGCATGCATCGAAAGCTCCTTCTTTTGCCTGTCCTTCAGAAACACATGCTTGTGAACCTCCATAAGAGCCTTCGGCATCATAATCTCCTCCGGCATATACTGTATGAGTAGGATGTGAAGCAGACGCAGGCCAGTGAGCTACGGTATCTTTATTTACAAAAATGACTTGTGTACCTTCCAAAAGACTTATCTCATTCGGAGAGAAACCTGAAGAAGTTATTTCAACTGTTACTGGTTCGGTAGTTGTAGGCAAAGTTGATTCGCCTCCAGGGTTGGAAATTACTGATGGATTGTCTGATTGATTATTTGTTGATGGTGTTTTATTCCCTCCAAGTGTCAAAAGTAGAACTACTACAATAATTATAACAAGAGCAATTCCGATAATCCATCCACTTTTCTTATTCATTATTTAATTAAATCATTTAAGGTATTTAAATATTATGAAAATTAATCTAAAAAGATCTAACTATCCGCCACACCCGCCGCATCCTCCTCCAGAACCTCCGCATGTATGGCCTCCGGAGGGAGCTGTTTCAGTGTAACTTGATTTTGTCCCATCTGCCTCTAAAACAGTAAAAGTTCCTTTGTACATATTCATAGAGCAAGCGATATTGAAAGTTCCTGCTTTATCTGGAGTAAATTCAATAATATTGTCACCATTGCTCAAAGATTTTTTAACATTAAATGCTGATATGACAATTGATTTGGAACAGCCCGGCATGTTGGAAAGATCGCCTTCTAATCTTACAGTGATTCCTTTTTTGAAAGACGAGGGTTCGATAATATATTGCCCTCCATCTACTCTGATTTTTGCAACCTGTACATCACCCGATGCTGCAACTACATTTCCAGCAAGATAATTTTTAGAATCTACATTAGTTTGTGCCCCTCCGTTTGAGAAGATATTGAATAACATAAGCACTATGACAATTAAAACCACAACTCCAAATATCTTATATAACGCGCTACGTTTTATTTTGTAAGTTCCCCAGTTTTCCTCTTGAGATGTTGAAGAGGCCTTTGTATCCTGGTCTGAATTTGATTCGTTTTCCATGTTATCTTTAGTTATATCTACTATATAAGCGCTTTTTTGCAACTAGTTTCACAAGATCATTTATGTTTCAACAAAGAATAAGTCAAATTTATATAGGGAAAAAGATTAAAAAATGATGAGGTGCTCTGTCTTTATTCTGACGGAAGCGACTATCCAAAGCTTAATATGGCTACACCAGACAAATCAACAAAAAAGAAAAAGGGGACTGTTGATTTTAAATATAATTTGAAAGTTTACTTAAGTTTTTTACTTAAGTATAAATGGCTCTTCCTTTTAGTTTTACTTTTGTGCTTGGTAAATGAAGCAATGTCAACTGCAGATAAATTTTTGTTTAAAGTAATAATTGATAATGGGGCTGAATTTGCTGCTGGAACCTTGGGGCAGTCTGTTTTTATTAAAATATTAATAATTGTTGCTTGTGTTTTTGGCGCGGTTCTTATTACTAAGTCTGTAACTAAATGGATTTACCTCCATTTAAGCAACGTTTTAGATTCAAGACTGATGAGAGACTTAAAAATAAGGTACTTTAATCATATCATACATCTCTCTCACGGATTTCATGTTTCTCACCGTACGGGATCTTTAATCTCAAGAGTAATAAGAGGAGGTCATGCGGTAGAAACGATGACTGATGTTATTTTAGCACATGGGGCGCCATTAGTGTTCCAAATTATAGTTGTTGGAATTTCTTTAGCAATTTTCAATTGGGTGACAGCGGTTGTACTTGTATTGATGGTAGTTTCTTTTATTGGTTATAGTTTATGGATACAACAAAAACAAAGACCGTATAATATTGAATATAATAGAATGGAGGATATAGAAAAAGGAAATATTTCTGATGTATTTATGAATGTAGATTCAGTAAAATACTTCGGAAAGGAAGAATTAGTAAAGAGGAACTTTGCTAGAATAACAAACAATACCAAAAAATCACTTATGGCCTACTGGGACTATTATAGATGGCTTGAATCTGGGCAGATATTTATTCTCGGATTAGGAACTTTCTTCTTAATTTATTTTCCAATTATGAGTTTCTTGAATGGGGAAATAACCTTAGGAACCTTGGTATTCATTTACACAGTCTATACAAACCTTCTTGGACCGATGTTTAGTTTTGTTTGGGGAATGCGAAACTATTATCGTGCGATGGCGGACTTTGAAGATCTTTTCCAATATGGAAAAATAGAAAATGACATAAAAGATAAAGAAAATGCTAAAAAACTAAATATTAAGAAAGGAGAAGTTGAATTTAACAGTGTGGAGTTTAGTTATCATAAAAGAAAAATACTTTCTGATTTAAGTTTGAATATTAAATCAGGAGAAAAGGTAGCTTTAGTTGGGCCATCGGGAAGTGGAAAGACAACACTTGTTAAATTATTGTATAGATTTTATGATGTAGATAATGGGGAGATAAAGATAGATGATAAAAATATTAAAGAATTTCAACAGGAATCTTTAAGAGAGGAATTGAGTATTGTTCCACAAGAATGTATCCTTTTTGATGATACTCTTTATAATAATATTGCGTTTTCTAATCCGAAAGCAACAAGAGAAGAAATTTTCAAAGCAATGAAATTTGCTCAATTAGATAAATTTATAGAAAATCTTCCTGATAAAGAGAATACGATTGTTGGAGAAAGAGGAGTTAAACTATCTGGAGGAGAAAAGCAAAGAGTTTCTATCGCTAGAGCAATCTTGGCTGATAAGAGGGTTTTAGTTTTAGATGAGGCAACATCTTCATTGGATTCACAAACAGAACACGAAATTCAACTTGGTTTAGAGAAATTGATGAAGGGAAGAACTGCGCTTATCATTGCTCATAGGCTTTCAACCATAATGAAAGCGGATAAAATAGTTGTTATGGATAAAGGAAAAATAGTGCAAGTAGGCACGCATCAGACCTTGATTAAAAAGGGTGGTTTATATCGAAAATTGTGGAATTTACAGAAAGGTGGGTATTTGAAAGATTAATTATCTTTTTGGTCTAAGAATTATTTCGAATTCTGAACTTGAATAATATGATGCAGCATTATTTTGTCTCCATCTTGCTTGTTCAAATAATTCACTTGTAGCTTCTTTATAGGCTTTTTCAGTTATAAACTTTTCAGGATTTCTTGGATCTTGTACTAGAAAAGAGTCGTTCGGGCCATATAGATCGATATGAAGTTCTTGTCTGTTATTAGCGAATTTTCTTTCTGCACTTCTCGGAGTACCGTTTTCAGTTAAAGGATTTATTGCAAAATAAGTCAAAACTGCACCAATTCCTGCTCCGCAAATCCATTCCCATAATGCCATAAAAAATCAGATAAAAAGAAGTATATAAATGTTTCGAAATGTAGTTACTATTAAGTTACTATGATTACATATATGGACTCATCGAGAATTAAACTCGAGCCTCGACAATGCGAATGTCGTGTCCTATCACTAGACTATGAGCCCTCTAAAGAATAAAAAGAGGAGACTAAGATTTAAATAGGCTCGTTTTTTCATTTGATCCTTCTTACATAATTAAGAGTTTTACAAAATGAATGAAGCGATATATTGCGAGAAAATAAGGATATGGGATGCTCATAAACGTAGATACAAGCATGCTGAATTTGTGAAGATGGATAATGTTGAAGGAACAAGAACCGCACTTTATCGAATTGAGGGAGAAGAGAAAGATAGACCGTATGCCTATGTTATGGCTGAAAAAATAGGAGCAGCTCATTCAGACCCAAACCATCCTTTTAATAAAAGAAAATAATATATCAACTGAGACCGAAAGAATCTGTGAAATCTGCGATCAATGAATATTTATTCAGATAATTAAAACCTTTTTCTGTAATTGAATAGGTTTTTCCAGTTTTTGTCCGAGATTCAATAATGAATCCCTTTTCGATAAGTTCGGAGAGGTACTCTTCCATCATTTGATAAGATAGATTTGACTTATAAAGAATATGAGTTGGCTTTATCTTCCCGTTTTTTGATTTAATTACCTCGAGAATATCTTTTATTATTTCGAGTCTATTTCTTTTCTTGTTCATGTTTAAGAGTCGCTGCAAGTGACGCGAGAATCGTTAGATAGGATATTAATTCTAGAGCATGCGCAATTACATAAGAAACATAAGATAAGCAAACGATATGTACAAGGCATGATAATAT
>CAZQLX010000028.1:11010-12492 GCA_964594495.1 Candidatus Woesearchaeota archaeon
GTGGATGCTAAAATTCCGGCAAAGGCTAACATAATAAAGACAGACTTAATATTTTTCCGAGGTTTGCATTCTGTAGCGTAGTGCACAACTATAGAAAGCAGAAGAAATGAAGAAATTGTGTAGAACGCTAAGGCTTTATTACTACTGATTGCGATTGCGAGGATACTGAGCAAAGCAATGAGCAAGTATATTCGATAATTTTTTACTTTAAGTGTTGTATAGGAAAGAGTTGCTAAACCTATAGTAAATAAGATTATATGTAGATATAAGCCAATAAAACTTAAAGAAATTATATTACTAAGTGAAAGACCGTTCATTCCGTCATTAAGCTCTTGGATGACGACGAGATTAAGAATCGCCCATATAAAATAAGAAATAGAAATAAGACCAAAAGAGATTCCAAAGAGTTTTATACTTCTTTCTTGGGATATTTTATAAAGACGGAAAGAATAGAAAGCAACTACGAAGGAAATGATTGCGAAAAGGATTTCTAGAGAGGCATCAAACCCTACAAACCACTTCGGAACAAGATAGAGATTTGCCATTGTTATACGTGCATTTTTTCCTTTTTAAGCGTTATGAATTACAATTCTTAATTTAAGTTTAATAAGTGATTAATAAATAAGATTCTTTAGTTGATTACCGCCGAAAGGAGGAGGTAAAATAAAACATTCGATTAAAAAATAGCCAAAGAACATGAGTTTAGAAGTAAATTTCTAGCCGTCATCGCCCTCAGATGACGGCTTTTTATTATAAATTGTTAAGTGTTTAATTTTTTAATACCAAAAAAGATTAACAAAATAAGGATTAATATGTAAACAATAAAAACAAACAGATTGTGGAAAATAATTATTCCGAGTAAAGAATCCCAGACATAATAGTTACCTCCTCTAACACTTGGAATTGAAACGAAGTATGAAAATATAAGGAATAAACCAAATAAAACTCCTACAATTAGTAATATCACTCCGTGTGTTTTACTCTTTTTTTGCATTAACAGAAAAGAAAAATAGAGTATTTAATTTTGATGCTTAGAACTTGAAAGAATTAAATCAATTAAACCGTCTATTCCTTGAGGAAATGGTTTTTGATATTCTACATTAAAAACTCCTATTTCTTCCGAAGAAAGTCTTAAAGTAGAATCTCTTAATTTGCAATCTCCAATGTAAATAATAGGTCTGTCAAACCCTGCATTTCTTAGAGAGAGTCCTAATCCCCATCCAGTTTGATTATCTGCTAAATTACCATCTGTACAAACTACTGCAATGTCTGAAGCAGATTTATATCTCTCTAGGGCTTGATCTGCCTGCGTATATAGTTCTACTTTATATCCAGTTAATCTTTCTTGAAGACTCTCTTGATAAATTGGTCCTAAAGTCGGATCGTCTTCTACAAGTAAAATTGTTCTTTTGTTTGTGCTATTTTTCATGATTTTGTCACTACTATAGAGTATATAAATATTACGGTTTATTGAAAATAAAT
>CAZQLX010000029.1:0-12143 GCA_964594495.1 Candidatus Woesearchaeota archaeon
AAAGCTAAGCTTTCAACTTTCTCTCCTTTATCATATAATTGCTGTAGTTTTGTCTGCATTCCAGAAAAAGAAACATCCATTCCTTTTATTGCATAGGGCAATTCAATATACTCTTTTTCTGTTGCTTTTCCCGCCATCTCTTCAATTACAGGACCTCCTGGAAATCCTACTCCAAAATGTCTTACAGTCTTATCAAGAAAGTTTCCTATTCCAATATCAAGAGTTTCTCCAAATACTCTATATTTCCCACCAGCATATGCAATTATCTGTGTGTTTGCTCCGGAAGCATACAACAAAACAGGATCTTTTGCCCCAATACTTTGTCCTATTTCTAAATGAGCAATGCAATGATTAACGCACACGATTGGCACTTTCAATTCTTTTGCCTTTTTCTTTGCAAATTCCATCCCGGCTAATAAGCAAGGCGCTAATCCCGGAGCATTAGAAAGAGCAATTGCTTTAATTTTATCTTCTTTCCCCATAACACCTGCTCTCTTTAATGCTTCATTATAAACCCATTCAGCAACTTCTTTATGATGTCTCGCCCCTTCAGCTGGAATTATGCCTCCTGTTTCAGTCTTATACATGTCTTTCACATTTGCCAATATTTTCCCTTTCTCAACTATACCCACACCAAACGTGTGTGCCGTGCATTCTACTCCCAAGATCATATTTGTTTAACCCTTCTCATATACATTTTAATTTCTTCATTTGATAAATATCCATAACTTTCTCTTTTTCTTATTTCTTTATCTGTCCTGTTTCTTAAAAGCTTTTTATTTGCCGATATCTTCCATTTACCATATCCTTTCTTTATAGAAAGTAAATCTGCATTTCTTTCAAATTTTGCCCTAACTTTCTTTGAAATAAACCAGCTAAGAAAAGAAACCTTTTGTTTAAAAGTCATTCTATATATGATTGACAAATGTGCTAGTTCATGTGCTAATATCGATTTAGCCTCGTTTCTATTGAGCAAATCCATATATTGAGAAATAATTATATAACTAAAAAAATGATAATATACAACTACTGCAACTGCTTTTCCAAAATTACTAATTCTGAAAACAAAAATTTTTCGCCTCTTCAACTCAGGAAAACTATCTTCTATCAGTTCATTAACTAATTTTAATATAGCTTCATTACTATACATGTATAACTAAATTGTATTACATTTATAAAACTAAGTGAATATACTGACGTCATGAACGTAAAGTCTGCCATTCTTAAGCCATGATGTCTCTATAACAACCGGATCTTCTAATTTTCCCAAAGTATCCCAAACGATAGTTCTTTGAGTCTGTCTAAAATCAAAAAGTTCAGAATCGGATAAAATATTTTCACCATATCTTTCGTTTGAATACATTCCCGGTTTAAAAACCACTTGTTGCTGAGGTGATCTTTTACCTCTATAAAATGCACTTAATTCTCGCGGACCCCCTTCAGCTGATTCAACGACAACCCTATCTCCGTCAGTAAGAATAATTGCTCCTCTAATCATTTCATAAACTGGATGACAAAAGACAACATAATTTGAGCCTATTTTTCTTTGGAATGATAATACTTTACTCACCAATTCTTCTTCCGACATAGCCATATCCCAAGGTAAATTCCTCTCAACTTTCCCATCATATTTAGGAGGTTCAGCACATCTTAAAACCCAACCTACAGAATTGGGTCGATAAAAAGAATTTATATCTTTCCTAACTTTACGTTCATCCTTAAACCACAATATTTGAGGATTAACAGTTGGCAAGCCAATTTTTTGCAAAAACTCAATACTCGCTAATTTATTCATATAAAAAGATATATTTCACAATTTAAAAATAAATATGTTCTGCAGGAGATAAAAAACAAAACGAACAAAATCAACAACCAAGACAAAAACCTCAAACAAAAAAATAATAAACTCTTCGGAATTATTTAAAAAGAAAAGTTATCTTTTCTTCTTCTTTCTTCCGCCACGAGCCATTTTAGCTTCACAGACATTTCCTTTACCATCTACATAGTAAAGATAGCCTGACTTTCTCTTAACAACATTTCTGGCAATTACAGATCCCATTTAACACCTCCTTTTAGTTGAAAAACCATCTTATACCTTCTATAAAATTTACGTGATATTTAAATCTTTCTTTCCACCGACGAAGATTCTAAAAATATGCTCATTGTCCGTATTCATGGGGATTTCAACAAGTTTTTTAAAAGGTTTCTTCGGTGAAATTGCCGACGTAAAAGGTCTAACAATAAGCCATTCAATTACCTTATTTTTTTCATCTAACCATAAAGCTAAAAATGGGAAAAAAACAAAATAAGAATGTATAAATCTATTCTTCACAACGTTAAATTCAAAAAGCAAGTTTCCCGTCTCATTTGATTTAAACATTAATCCAGAAAACTTTCCAAAAATAGATACTTTTTTTACATCTATCTCTATCCCCTTCTTACCCCAATACACTTTCATGATTCTATTTAATCGAAGTAGTTTTTAAATTATTCCAATTTAGCCAATTCTTTTTCTGCCCACTTTCTTTTTATTTCAATTCCTTTATTTCCTAACTTCTTTCCTAAGGGAGTATAAAATTTATATTGTGGTATAAACTTCTTAACTAAACTCAAAGTCTCTTTTCTTGTTTGATTATAATATTTCTCAAGAACTAAACTCTTTTTTATACCAAATTTACCAACATTTTCAAGAGTATTAGCATCCAATACGATCTTTCCTTCGTTTGTAGTAGGTTTATTTATTTTATCCAGCCATGACTTTGGGTAACCCAAAGTGATAATCTTAATCTTATTTGCCTTCGCCCAAGTACTTGAACCATGAAAATATATCAGAAAATTCAGTAAATCTTTGTTAATATCTTTATATTGTTTTTTCAAAAATGTTACTTTCTTTTTTATTCTTAATATATGCTTAAAATTGTGCATTGGGTCCCTCTTAGCATAGAAAGGCCTAACAAAGTTCTCTAGTTCTTTAACACTTTTCATCCCAACCATTTCCTCAACAAAGATTCTCTCTTTACATTAATCTCTGAACCACTCTTCATCTTTGCATTAACAAATTTTTCATACATAATATCAATATTTCTCTCACAAACAAAATCATGTTGTCTGAATCCTCCCCCAAATGTTTTAGGAATGTGCATCAATTCATGAATAATCACCTTGTCCTGTTCTTCGCGAGACATTTTATCAAAAAGTTCAAGGAATTCAATAGCATAAAATGCTCTCGATTTCATCGCCCTTTGCATTAATTTCCCCAAAGCGTGGCATCTCGCAATTGTCCTTCTCGACGATGATCCAAAACTTCTAAGACATTCAACCCTTTCCAAATCAACATGATCCATTCCAAGAGTATTTACTATATCTATCATTCTCTCTTTTAAATCATCAGCTTGCTCGTATTTCATTTTACCTCTTTTAATTAAAACTATCCAATATCAAAAACCTTCGTGTCTCTATCCATTTCCCTTTTTAACTGAACTCTATCCGGAGGCACTCCAAGGCGTTTTGAGAGTAAAGCTGCAAGTTCAGCATATGTTCCTTCAACATCTTCTTTTGATGCTGAAACATAAACAAGATATCGATTATTACCAAATCCCTCTATACGAGGATTATCTGTTCCATATTTTACCTTAACTGTTACTTGCATGATCTCTTCTATACGATCATATTTTTAATCTTTTGTATTCAATTAGGAAATCTCAACGATTTTATTCCTCGTATTTGGCGTTTTAATCTTAACATCTTTATAATTCACTCCAAACTCTTTAGCCATCATGTTAATAACCCTTTTATTAGCCTTATTATTTTCAGCAGGCTCTTTTATACTTATTTTGTATTCCTCTTCAGAAATCTTTTCAATTTTTTCCTCTTTAGAATTAGGTTTAACTTTTACTTTTATTATCATGAGCACCTACTACTAAACTACTCGTCGCAGCTTTATAAGAAGGCATCACCGAATTTGCCTTCCAATCATAAGTTCCTGTCCAAAAATGCCAAGCTTTTCTCATCTCTCCTTTTAATTTATCCCAATAATTTTTTCTAGGTACCTTTAAACCTTCTTTTACTAACTCATTATTGAAATATTCTGCTATCTGCCTTTCACGTTCCCTCAAAAAACGAGGATCACTATGTGCTATATTGCGAGAATCTGCCCATCCGCATACATTATTAGTAATCTGCCAACGTGCTATAAAATAATCGTGTCGTCCTCTGTTTCTTATAAATACTCTCTCATCATCTGAACAGATTCCATATTCCCTCTCTATGTCTAAAAGGTCTTTTTCGCTCATTTCGTTATTATCTCAAATCCGTCCATATGTTTTAATTGATATTCTTTACCAACTGCTTTTTTTGTTCTTACATCAATTGCTTTAATAAAGTTTTTCCCTATATCGCTATGTAATCGATAAGCAAAATCCAATGCTGTACTTCCCTTTTTCATCAAATAACAATCCGGAAGTACATTTCCTTTACTATCTGCCAACTTATCTCCTGCTGGAAATATAGCAATCATTCCTAAAACTTCCAAAACGGTTTTATTCAAAACTTCTTGAACTCCCGTAGATTCAAACTTATTCATTGTCTTTTGAATGTTATCTAATGCCTCTTTCTGTTTCGTATTTAAATCTTTTTTTGCTTCGAACGTCTTTTCTCCAGGTACATACTCAATCAATCCATGTTTGTCTGCCTCTCTTAAAGCCAATTCTCCATCTGCAAAACACGGAACAATAGGATAATCAAACTCTTTTTTTACTTTTTCATAATTTGCAGGTCCATTTGGCGTATCTACTTTGTTTGCTGCAATTATCATTGGTTTTGTATATTTTCTTAATGTTTGTGCAAACATCATTATTTGCTCTCCGGTCCATTTTGTAGGCTTCTCTATATCTAATCCCGTTTTCAAAATAACATATCGTACATCGTCTTCATTTATCTTCAATCCAGAAAACTGTTTAGCAACTTCTTGAGTAAACTTTAGTTTTTGCATCTCTACTTTTCTAGCAAAACTATCCCACAACTTCAACAATATTTTTACGTACCATTTATCTAATTCAGATTCAATCATTCGAATCACATTTCCCGGATAATAATCTTTTGAAGGAACAGGTTTTCCTGCATTGTCATACTCTCCAGACATATCTACAACGTGTATAAAGGCATCTGCAGCGCTTAAATCATTAAGAAACTCATTTCCTAATCCCTTCCCTTCGCTAGCACCTTCAACAAGTCCAGCAACATCCATTAGTTCAAAAGGAACAAATCTCCATCCTTTCTTCACATATCCTTCTCTTGGATTACTTACCTTTCCAAACTCAGCTGCAAGGTCTTTTATTTTCACATACGCCATCGCATGATTTGGTTTTATTGTAGCAAAAGGGTAACTTGCAATGAGAACATCCATGAGCGTTGCTGCTTTAAAGAACGTCGATTTTCCACTATTCGGACACCCAACAATACCTACTAACATATTCTAGAAAGAAAACCGAATCTTTATATACATTCCCAAATCTCTATCTTTAATGAGCCCATAGCTTAGCCCGGTAGAGCACCGCTCTTATAAGACAATAATTCGCTAGAATTATACTCATCTGGAGAAAATCTAAGTGAGGCGGGGGTCCCAAGTTCAAATCTTGGTGGGCTCATTCATCCTCTCGGATCTTTTTTTATTTCATTCTCAATCGCTGCCATTTGATGATCTTCTTTTACAGTCCATATATGCCAAGCTAGTCTCGATTCTAAATTTTTAACAGTAGGATCTATACATCTTTCTTTCTCTTTTCTTATTGGTTCAGAATTGCCAAAAGTATCTATAATATGCTCAGCAATAAATCGAGCATTTAAAACAGCTTTGTAATAATTAAAAATTACAGCAACATCTTGTTCAGACAGCGTGTGTTTTGGTTTTTCATCAATTCCAAATCCATCATACACATGATATGCATCAATCACAGCTTGGTATGACTTTTTCCATTGCTCAAACCAGTAATCTTCATTATTCACGTTTATTCTGACCAGAACAAACTTAAAAAGCTTATTGTGTTATCTTGTACAAAGAGCTAATGCCTTAGAATTATCTTTTGATATCTTAACCATAACATCGTCAAAATGCATGTTTAAGTAACTCTTGAGATCATCTTTGTTATGTTTGTAAGCAACCACTACTACTATTTGATCTCCCTTACTAAAGTAAACGGTCTTTTCTTGAAAAGCGACTTTTTTATCATTTTTTAAGGTATAATAGGCTTCAATTCTAGAATTTCTGAATCTTACACCTAATTCTACATCTTTTTTATCTAACCCTAATTGTAACGGAATATGAATAAGCCACTCGTTTAATTTTTTATTCTTTTGATAAGCTTCTGCTCTTTCTTCTTGTTTATTATCATCGACAGCAGTGTCTACTAAAAACAAATCCCCCTTTTCCATTCCGGTTCTAATCTCATATAATAATTCATTAATTTCAAAATTGCCCAATGTATTACCAAGTAATAAAATCATATTTTTATCAAATTCATCACTTCTTAATAAAGGAGTGATATTTTCTAAGTTTTCAAAATCAGAGATATTATATTTAAATTCAATAATTTCAATATTCATCTTTGAAAAAGTCTTTATTGCTTCAGAAACCATATACCCGCTAATATCTACAGGGCAGTAACGTACTTTCAATGCAGGTTTTAATTTTTTAATTTCTTTAATAAATGTAGCAGCTTTAGACCCGTCTCCACAACCTAAATCAATAATATTTACTGGTCCTTCACCAATCATGTCTGCGATTTCTTTAATATGTGTTTTAATTAAATCTTCTGCCACACCCTGCCCAGTATTTTTTTTATAGCCTTGATCATAGTCTAAATTTAAATATCCTTTCGCTTGTTCAGAAGTCAAATACCATAATTTAGAATCCGCAATATTCCATACTCTTGTCTTTCCCTCAAGAGAATATCCTCGTTTTATTAACTCTTTGAAAATTAAGTCATTTACTTGCATAAACATAACAAGAATTGCCCCTTTTAAGCTTTTCCCCATCTTAATTAGCGCTGAATCTATAAGTAAAAAATTAAAGAGAAACAGGAAGGTTTAAAAGTAATTTTTTTCTCGTCTCAATATTGCTTCCATAGTCGAACGGTTTACGACACGGCACTTTCGCGGCCGTAATCCGTGTTCAAATCCCGGTGGGAGCATTTTAATTTATTAATAAAATTCTTCAAGAAGATTTATATATTCCCTAAAACTAATCCATAATGTAACAAAGAGGCCAAAATGACATCTGAACATCTTCACAAACCAAATCGCGACAAACCCTGGACAACAACAGGTTTTGTTTTATCGCTAGTAGGTTTAGTATTATTTTTCTTCCCATATTTAGGAATCATTTGTGCAGCTGCAGGAATTGTAATCTCGGCAAAACAAATGAGAAAAAACAAATCTGGACTAGCAACTGCAGGTCTAGTTATTGGAATAATTGCTTTCCTTATTGATCTTGCAATTCTTATTGTGGCAATTTTAATTCTAACAGGAGCAATACAAGTCCCAATACCTGCAACTTATTAGATAATTAGATATCTTTCATATAGTAATCTTCCCACTTTCTAACAAATCCCTCATTTAGTCTTACATCTCTCCTTCTTTCTCTTCTTCCTCTCCAATCTCTATAAAATGCTCCTATAACAAGTCCGAAGAAAATACCTGCCAAATGCGCCAGGTTTGCGACATTACTTGGGATAAATAATCCAACAAGATCAGCAAAAACCCAAAATACTCCAGCTATTATGATCGGCATTGGCAATCCAAACGCAAACACAACTAAGAACGGCCGCACCATAATAAGTGCTCCTATCACTCCAAAAATCGCCCCTGATGCCCCTAAAGAACTACCATAAAAGTTAATAGAAACTATATTTGCCAAAATTCCAGTCAAGAAAAAGACGACTAAAAACTTCTTACTTCCTATTAACCCTTCAAGAAAACTGCCAAATAAAGCCAATGCAAATATATTAAATAACAAATGTGACAATCCTCCATGCAAGAAAATAGAAGTAACATATCTCCATATTTCTAATGGTCTTTCTTGATCAAGCAACAAAGCCTCAGTAAATCCAGGAATAACAAGTTGAACGACAAAAATAATAACACAGATCACTGAAATTATAATTGCATAATATCTAAATCTTTTTTCATCCATTTGAGTGTAAAGAAGAAAACGTTTATAACTCTATTCTTTATCTCTAATATATGGCGGATGTAGTTTAATGGTAGAACGACGGTCTGTGGCGCCGTAGACGAGGGTTCGATTCCCTTCTTCCGCTTTTAATCTATTTCTTTTAAGTAACAAACAGAGAGAAAGTTTAAGTACGTTAATCTTATTAAAGAAATATGAAAGTAGACCAAAATACATTAGAAAGAATATTCCGAATAGAAGGAAAGGGTCTGGAAGCATATAATCCTCGCTTACAAGATCCAATTCCCGAAAATGTAACTCAAGTTTATCCACAAGACGTTGCTGATGCATTAAGAGATATAAAAAGAAATGATTTAATACATGAAGGTCAAGTTATTCTTTTTTCATCAAAAAAAATGAGATTAATTAGATATCAACTAAAAATGAGATCTAAATCTTCAGAACAAGGAAGAACTGTACCTAATTTAGAACTTCAATTAGTTAAAAATACCCAGCCAGGCCATAGAAAAATATCTATCCATGGACAACTAATCTATCATTACGATAGAAAAGATCACTATTTTGCAGCTTTCGACGTTTAAAATAACCTATTTTTCCAACAAATAATTTATAAACCTAAAAAATATACAAAGATATGAAAAAAGAGACCGTAACCAAAAATTCAGCACTAGCCATTACAGGTTTTGTTCTATCTCTAATATTCTTCATTCCAGCAATTCCTTTTATTGGAGCAATTATTGGAGTTATTGCACTAATCAAACTCAAAAATAACACTCATCTTAAAGGTAAGGGTTTTGCGATTGCTGCAATCATCGTTGGAGTAATTATTACAATTATTCAAATCGTTATAATTATAATGGTGTTAAACACAGTAGGAAATATAACAGGAGTAATAGGAAAATCTCCTCAAGAAAGTGTTGCATTTTGTCTTGAGCAAAATCCTAGTCCTCAAAGAGATGTATGTATTCTTCTTGCAGTTGCTTCAAATATAAACGCCACAGATCAGATCAATAAAAACACTTGTATGAATATTCAAACTCTAGACATACAACATTTATGTAATGCAATGCTAACAAAAGACAGAAAATATTGTGACCAAATACAGGACGCTAAAACTCAAGCAGACTGTTATGAAATAATTATAGAAATTCAAAACAAAGGTTATTAACAAACTATAAAAACGCTTCATTTCTACTAAATTCATGCAATTCGAAATAGACACAGTTAAAGGATTTCAGGACTTTTTGCCACCGGAATCTCTTAAGCGAAAAAAAGTCCAAGATATAATAGAAAAATACTATAAACTCTATGGATTTGTCCCAGTTGAAACTCCATTAATAGAGTTTGATGAAGTTATGCGTTCTGACGCAATGCCTAATGAAGAAGAAGATGAAGCCGTCTCAGATAGATTTAGACTAAAAGACAGAGGTGGAAGAAATCTCGGTTTAAGATATGAATTTACATTCCAATTAGCAAGAATATTCAAATTAAATCCAAATATTAAACTCCCTTTCCGCAGATATCAAATTGGCCCTGTATTAAGGGATGAACCAACCGGACCAGGAAGATTTAGACAATTTATTCAGTGTGATGCTGATATAATTGGAGACTCATCAATTGAAGCAGAAGTGGAATGTTTAGCGCTTATTTCTGATATTTTACAAGAAGTAAAAGTAGAAGCGGAAATAAAAGTAAATAACCGTCAACTTCTAAAATCTATAATTGAAAGTGTAGAAATAGATCAAATAAAACAAGTAATGAGGGAGTTAGACAAATTAGATAAAATAGGAGAAGATCAAGTAAAAGTAAATCTAAAAAAATACACAACTCCAAATCAGGTTATTACACTTTTCAAACTTCTAGAAAAACCTTTGAGTTTTTTCATTGAAAACGCTTTTGAAGGAGCGAGAGAACTCGCCCTCTTAATAGAAAAAGCTGGAGATTATGGAATCCAAGTACAATTCAATCCTACAATGATTAGAGGATTTGGATATTATACAGGTTTTATCTTTGAAGTATCCTCTTCAGATAAAAAAGGTTCTATTGCTTCCGGAGGGAGATATGACAAAGTAGTTGGTAAATATCTAAACAGAGAAATACCTGCCGTTGGTATCTCCTTCGGTTTAGAGAGACTTACAGAAATATCACAAATAGAAATCGATTATATTCCAAAAGTAATTCTCATTCCAATTCAACAAGAAAAAGAAACAATCAAACTCTCTAAATCTCTAAGAAAAGCAGAAATATCTTGCTTGATCTCGCATCAAAAAGTCTCTCAAGCCTTAGAATACGCAAATTCATTACAAACTCAATATGTAATATTCATAGGAAAAGACGAAATAGATCAAAAGAAATTTAAAATCCGAGACATGAAATCAGGAGATGAAGAACTCCTAACGGAAAAGCAAATTATAAAGAAATTATCTTAACCTTTTACGTTTTCTCAACGGAACATAAGTAAAATAAATATGCGGAGGTGATCTACCAATCGGTTGATCAACATGAAACTCCAATCCATACATCCCGAACTGTTTATCTAGTTTAAGTAACTCTTTTTGCATTTGTACATAAGCACGGGCATAAGAAGCCTCTCCATTTTTTCCTCTCAATAATCGTCTATTTATATTGTCTAAATGAATTTTAACACCATCCAAAGTCTCTTGAGAAGGAACTCTGCTTGTTCTTCTCTCTTCCAAACCGATCATAGCAACCCTATCTCGTGGAAGATATTTTGCTCTATAAGGATCTGCTTCTAATCCAAAACCGGATCTCTTTATTCCATAAAACGAATGGGGCATTCTTACCATTAAAAAACACGACTTTAAAACCTTCCTATTCCATCAATTCACTCAATGGATTACCAATGTCTTTTTCTACTTGTTCCGCTTTTTCTAACTCCTCTTTAGTCATATTATTGTGAAAATTCTTTAATTCCTCTTCAACTTCTTTTTTCATTTGCTCTAATTTATCCGCATATTTTCTCTCGTACATACTTTTCAACAAAATCCATATTTCATCAAAATGATTCTCCTGTTCCAACCAAACTTTTTGTTGATTGTCCAAATGCAATAAAGGAATAAAAGTAGCAATCCTTTCCTCAGCACTTAATCCTGCCAACTTAGAAAAAGCCAATTTATCGTCTTGCGTTGCAAAAATCTCTTTTAATTTTTCATATACCTCTCTTATTTTATCTTTAATATTTATTCTCTGTTTTGGCAAACTTAGGGCAGTTTCCAACTCTTGTTGTTTAGCAACAACAACTTTTCTTATTCTTCTCGTTTCCGTATTTATTGCCTTTCCTAAAGCAGTCATTAATTCATCTAAAGTAACTTTCCTAAATCTTGGTAAAGGTGTTCGAGGAACAAGTCCCGGAATATCTTCATTCAATTCAATTCTCTCTTGAACATAACTCTTCTGTTCCTCTTTTCTTCCAAAAAGAATATCATCCAATCCAGAAATATAATGATCCAATAATATCTCAGATTTCATCCTCAACAAAAACGAAGCAGCAAGTAATACTTTAGAAGAAACGAAAAAATTAGCTTCTTCTAAAACCCGAATTTTTTCTAAATATTTGTTTGCTAACAAAGTTAAATCCACATCCCAAGGATCTAATTGTTCCGTATTTATTAAATCATAAATAATGGCTTGCCAACTCAACTGTTCACTAAAAAGCAGTCCGTGAATTTGTTCCTGTCCTACTTTTTGATTAGCCTTTACTTCTTCATCTACTTCATCCGCTTTTTCTACATTATCCATATAAAAAACTACTATAGAAAGATTTATATTACTTATCCCTATAAATTTCTACCTTTCAAGTCAAAGAATAGTCATAGAAAAGGACTGTTCTCATTAAGCAGTTACAACAAAAACGAAAGGTTTATATATTACTAATGCATAGTGTTATTATCACCTCTTTTTCCCCAGAAGAGGACGTTTAATCAGTCTATTTTGCTTG
>CAZQLX010000030.1:0-12122 GCA_964594495.1 Candidatus Woesearchaeota archaeon
GAAAAAGAAAAGAGATATATTGAATTGCCTTATTCAATAAAAGGCATGGATGTTTCTTTTTCAGGGATGCAGACAAAGATACAACAGTTGTATGAAAAAGCAAAAACCGAAGAAGAGAAGGGAAAGATAATTGTTGATTTGTCTTTTTCATTGCAGGAGACTGCTTTTGCAATGCTTGTTGAAGCTGCTGAAAGAGCGTTGGCGCACACCGGAAAGAAAGAGCTTGTTTTAGGCGGAGGGGTTGCCTGTAATTCTCGATTACAGGAAATGTGTAAAATAATGTGCAAAGAAAGAGGGGCGAAGTTTTTTTGTCCAGAAAGAAGTTTGTTAGTTGATAATGGTGCGATGATTGCATATACCGGAGAAATAATGTATAATTCCGGAATAAAGGAAAAAGCAGAAAAAGTTGATATAAGACCAAGAGAAAGAACAGATGATGTTGAAGTTACTTGGAGATAAAAAGATTTAAAATCTAAACCTATATTGAAAAAATATGCGATTGAATTTAGGATTGATTACGGGATTGTTATTAGCGTTAGGAGTTTCTGTTTCGGATACTTTAGGTGGGGAGAACGTATTATATAAAAAACCAAGATACTCTTTCAGTAATGGATTTACTGAAATAGAAAAGCAAAAAATTGCTCATGCTGTAAATATCGTTGAAGAAAAGTATAATTTACCAAATTCTGTCTTTTTTGTTTCACATACAAATTTGGTTGAAGTAGATGGGGGGTCTCTTGTTGCAAAATCTCCTGGCCTGGTAAAAGATTTCAGATCTTTAATTCCATCAAATTGTTCTTATTCGAGACATTTAGAAGATAACTTGATATTAGTCAATCCAAAACATGAGTTTTTATTTAAAAAAGATGGGGTTGGTAATTATCTAGTCGCCCCTGGCAGAGACATTTGGAGTAGATTAATTACTCATGAAATAGGCCATATTTTCTTTCATCATCTTGATCCTAAGGAGAGAGAGTTCATAACTGTTAAATTTAAAAGAATTGATGAAAATTTACCTCGAAAATTGGGAGTCTTTTCTTTTTTTGTTGGCTTTCCTTCATATTATTCTTTAGAAAAAAGAATTCATTCAAGTGAAGTTTATGCAGAGATTGGGGCCTATAGATTTATGGGGCAAACTTATCAAGATTGGGATAGAGGATTTAATGATAAAAATGAAGCGGTTGGGTGGACGCTGCATAGATTCAGGAAGAAGATAGGTTTTTAAGGACATTTTTTTAATTTGACTGATGGCAAGTATATTTTCCAGGTTTTCGGCCGAAGCGGTTTATACAGGATGCAATTGGATTACTGTTCCATATATCATGAAAGATGCAATTGAAATAGCAATGCAAGATTGTAAGGGAAGATTAGAAAGAATTGGACAAAGGAAATTGGGATTTAATTTATTTGATGTTTATCTAACCGGAAGAATGCCGTTAGATGTAATGGTTCGGAATCGAGATATAGAGGAATTTGCTTATGACTCTGGAAAAGGTCTTTTTGTTCCAAAGGAAGTTGTTGAATTTTTAGATCTTCATGAAGGAGAAAATCTTTTTTTTGTTAGTCGAGGAGAATATCTTGAGATGATGAAAAAAGAGACGAGAGATACAATTGTAAAGCTCTTAGAAAGCTATCCTTGGGTCACCGATATTAGAAAAAAATCAGGTACTTAATTCAGATTTTTTTATAGGCTCATTTAAACACGATAGGCGATTCAAGAAAGATTTATAAACCTCAATTTGAGAGTATATTAAACCGATGAGGTCTAGTACGGAGGTCAAAATGGACTTCTATTCAATTGTTGAAAAAGCACGAAAAACTGGAAAAATAGATAAGGGAACGAACGAAGCAACGAAAGCTGTCGAACTAGGCGTAGCCAAATTAGTTGTATATGCTGCAGATGTTTCTCCAAAGGAAGTTGTCGCACATCTTCCTGCAATATGTAAAGAAAAAGGAATTCCTTTTGCTGAAGTTGATTCTAAACAAAAATTAGGCATTGCGGCCGGAATAAAAGTTAGTGCTTCTGCAATTGCGGTCATTACTGCTGGAGATGCTGATAAAGAAATTGCTCAAATTAAATCTTCTCAGTCTAAGTAAGCAAAATGAGCAAAGTACAAAGAATAAAAGATAAAAGTGACTCACAGCAACAGCAGGGTACTACAAAGATGAGTTTCACCACTGGTGAGGCTGTAAATGCTTTAGTTGAAGAATTAATAGGTCGTACTGGTGCTAGAGGAGAAGTTACTCAAGTTAAGGCAAAAGTTTTATCTGGAAGAAATGTTGGAAGGAGTATGAGACGAAATGTTAAGGGGCCTGTAAAAATAGGAGATTTATTGACTTTGAGGGAAACGGAGATTGAAGCTCGAAGAATAAAGGGTACAACTACTAGTAAGGGGAGAACTACATAATGACTCAACAACAAACACAAACAAGACAATTATCGGATGAAGATATTTCTAAACTTATAGTTGGAGATGGTAAAGATTTTGCTGTTTATGCAAATAGTAACATACCTGCTCCAGAAAAAAGAGAATTATTTTTCAAATTAAAAGGATTTGGACTTAATGATCCACAAATTATACGATTGAGCTTTCGATATAATCATAAAACTGGTAAAATATTTACCTTAGACCCTGGATATGCTTCAACATTTAGATGTGTTGTTGTTCCTCTTGTTGGCCAAAAAGAAACTTATGATATCCAATTAGATGAGTTAGCGAGAGAATTGAATGTTTTTCCTAGCGATATGATTCATAAGTTTGTCCAGTATGAAAGAGGATTGGGGAGCATAGCCTGGAGAAAGCAAGATGGTTAAATGCGTTTTTTGTGGAAGAGAAGAACATTCATTTAAAGGTGTTCATTTAATTCAGAATGATGGAAATGTTAGTTTTTTCTGTTCAAGTAAATGCAGAAAAAACACTTTGAAATTAAAGAGAGATAAAAGGAAACTTAAGTGGACTCTCGCTTATAAGGATGCGAGAGTGAAAACAGTTGCAAAAGATAAGGATAAAGCTGAAAAGGCTGAAAAAGTAAAAGTAGAAAAGGAAAAAGCAGACAAAGAGAATGCAGAAAAAGCGAAAGAAGAAAAGAATTAATCGAGCCGTTAGAGCCTAGTTTATCTGCAATAATGGAAAGAAAATATGGATAAAATTTTCAAAAGGAGTAAATAATTATTTCTATTTATCGTCGACAAACTGCATATTTAAAGGGGGAAGGTTTATAAAGGATAATACCCAAAATTAGATGAAAATGAAGAGAGATTGCTATTTATGATTGACACAAAAGGAGACAAAAAAGATTACGGTGCGGAAAAAATCAAGGTACTGGAAGGTCTAGAAGGAGTTCGTTTGAGGCCTGCCATGTACATAGGAAGTACTGGAAAAGCTGGGTTACATCATCTTGTGTATGAAATTGTAGATAATGCGGTTGACGAAGCCATGGGGGGGTATTGCGATACCATATTTGTTACAATAAAAAAAGACGGTAGTGTAGCTGTTGTGGATAACGGAAGAGGAATTCCGGTTGATCCACATCCAGTTTACAAAAAACCTGCTTTAGAAATAGTTGTTACTAAATTACATGCTGGTGGGAAATTTGACAAAGGAAGTTATGCAGTTTCTGGAGGTTTACATGGGGTAGGTATTAGTGTTGTTGCAGCATTGTCAAGATTGATGAAAGTCGTTGTTAAAAGGAATGGAAAAAAATATCAGCAGGAATACAAGATAGGCAAACCAATTTATGATTTAAAAATTACAGGAGAGATAGATAAGAAGGAAACGGGAACAGAAGTTACCTTTTGGCCCGATGAAACTATTTTTTCAACAGTTGAATTTGACTTTAATGTTCTGAAAACAAGGTTTAGAGAAATTGGATTCTTGAATAAAGGCGTTAAAATTATTTTAGAGGAAGAAAAAACTGGACAGAAAGAAGTATTTCATTATGAAGGGGGATTGATTGAGTTTGTTGACTGGGTAAATAAATCAAAAGATCCTTTACATAAAGCAGTTTATTTTACAAGAACTGAAAGTAAGGTTGTTGTTGAATGTGCAGTTCAATATAATTCTGGATATCAGGAAAATGTTTTGAGTTTTGTAAATACAATTAATACAGTTGAGGGCGGTACTCATGTTGCAGGATTTAAGACTGCATTAACAAGAGCAATAAATGATTATGCAACTAAAAATAAATTAAATAAAGGAGAAAATTTTACGGGAGACGATGTAAGAGAAGGATTAACTGCAATTATTTCACTAAAAGTTCCTGAGCCACAATTTGAAGGACAGACAAAAACAAAATTAGGAAATAGTGAGATAAAAGGAATTGTTGATAGTACAACAATGGCGGCCTTAACTGAATTCTTTGAAGAAAATCCCACTATTGCTAAGAGGATTGTTGCAAAAGTTGAGGAAGCACAGAAAGCAAGAAATGCTGCAAAGAAGGCAAAGGAATTGGTTAGAAGAAAAAGTGCATTCGGCTCCGGAGGATTACCCGGAAAACTTGCTGATTGTTCTTCAAACAAGACAGAATTATCAGAATTGTTTATTGTTGAGGGAGACAGCGCAGGAGGATGTTGGGATGGAAATACTAAAGTCGCATTAACCGATGGAAGAGATCTTTCATTTATAGAGTTAATAAAGGAAAATTCCGAAGGCAAACAGAATTTTTGTTATACAATGTTAGACAATGGGCATATTGGGGTTGCCCCGATCATAAATCCTAGACTGACAAAACATAATGCTGAAGTCATTGAGATTACTTTAGATAATGATCAAGAACTTGTATGTACTCCAGATCATAAATTTATGCTTAAAGATAAAAGTTACAAAAAGGCAAAGGATCTTGTTCAAACTGATTCGCTAATGCCTCTTTATGAAAAGGAAATTGGAATAATGCCAAAAGCAAATCATAAGATAAAGAAAATAGAGAAACTTAATCGGAGAATCGATGTGTATGATATTGAAGTACCTGGAACCCACAATTTTGCTTTAGCAAGTGGAGTCTTTGTGCATAATAGTGCGAAAATGGCTAGAAACAAAGAATTCCAAGCTATATTGCCCTTGAGGGGAAAGATATTGAATGTTGAGAAAGCAAATCCTGTAAGTGTATTTTCAAATGAGCAAATTTCTAATTTAATAACTGCTATTGGGACAGGAGTTGGAGAACAATTTGATGCTACAAAATTAAGATATGGAAAAATTATTGTAATGACTGATGCGGATGTAGATGGTGCGCACATTAAAACTTTGTTATTGACTTTCTTTTTTAGATTTATGCCTAAACTTATTGAGAATGGGAATGTTTATATCGCTGTTTCTCCTTTATATAAAATTAGAAAAAAGAAAGATCATTATGTTTATTCTGATGAAGAATTGAAAAAATTGCTTGCAAAATTGGGGACGAATTTAAATGTTCAAAGATTTAAAGGACTTGGAGAAATGAATGCTGAGCAATTATGGGATACAACAATGAATCCAAAAATAAGATTGCTAAATAAAGTGACAATAGAAGACGCTGTTGAGGCCGATGAAATATTTTCTAAACTTATGGGTGATGATGTTGAAGCAAGGAGGCAATTTATAGCTGAGAGAGCACATGAAGCTATGATTGATGTTTAAAATGAATCAAAGCATTATAAATTTGAAGAAAGAAGTAGGTCCTATGTTTGAAAAGGAAGAATTGGGACATGGTAAAGATCATATAGAAAGAATGATGATATTGGCGAATATTATTTCAAAGGATGAAGATGCTGATTTAGATATTGTAAATGCAGCAATTTTGTTACATGATATTGCAAGAAAGAATGCTTTAGGAGAAAAAGAAGATCATGCAGCACTAGGAGCAAAATTAGCACAAAAAATTCTTCCAAGATTTGGATTCTCTCAAAATAAGATAGAAATTGTTGTTGATGCTATTAATAATCACAGATATAGTAAAGGCGTTAAGCCAAAAACAAAAGAGGCTCAAGTTTTACAGGATGTTGATAGATTAGATGCTATTGGAGCTGTTGGAGTAATGAGAATGTTACGATTTGCTGGAAAAACTGGAGAGCCTGTTCATGATGAGAGTATAAAACCTAATAAAAAATATTTGGGAGGACATTCAAGTAAAACTGTAGTAAATCATTTTTATGAAAAAATATCTAAAATTGAACCTGAAAGTTTTAATACAACTAAAGCAAAGTCTATGGCGAAAGAAAGATCGAAGTTTATTAATGACTACTTTGCAAGATTTATCAAAGAATTGCGAGGTGAGTTATAATGGCAATGTTATCAACGAAGTTTTGTCCTGAATGTGGAAGCGATAATGTCGTAATGGTAGCTGGAGGGGAAATAGGAATGTGGAGATGTGTTGATTGTGGATTTTCGGGAAGTGTTTTTCCTGAAAAGGCCGTAATAGGGAGAGAGGAAGATGCGATTGGGAAAGAGGTAATTAATAAAAATAAGGGAGGAAAGAAAAAATAATGGCAAAAGAAGACGAAAATGAAAAGAACGGGAAAGTGGAGGACGAAATAGAAAAAGAAGTTGAGGAAGAAGAAAGAAAGAGAAGAACAAAAGATCAAATTGGAAGTGAAGAAGGGGTAGCAGCAAGCGAGATTGTTGAGGAGATGGAAAAGGCGTATATCGATTATGCCATGTCCGTTATTGTTCAGAGAGCTTTGCCTAGCGTTGAAGATGGTTTGAAACCAGTTCATAGAAGAATCTTGTATTCTATGCATGAGATTGGTTTAGATCCAAGTAAGGCGACAAAAAAATGTGCAGCAATCGTAGGAGATGTACTGGGAAGATTCCACCCTCATGGAGACGTTGCTGTTTATGATTCTCTTGTAAGAATGGCTCAAGATTTCTCGTTGAGATATCCATTAGTTTTAGGTCAAGGAAATTTTGGCTGTTTTACAGCAGATACAAAGGTAAGATTGACCGACGGTAGAGATGTTTCTTTTGGTGATTTGGTTGAAGAAGAGAAATTAGGAAAGAAAAATTATACTTTTACAGTTTTAGATAATGGAAAAGTTGGAGTTGCTGAAATAAAGAACCCTCGTAAAACTATAGAAAATGCTGAATTAGTAGAGGTTACATTAGATAGCGGAGAGAAAATTAAATGTACGCCTAATCATTTATTTTTATTAAAAGATCTTTCTTACAAACAAGCACAATTTTTGAAAGCAGGAGATTCTTTGATGCCTTTATATCTAAGAAAGTCTACTTCTAAAGATGATAAAGATATAATTGATTATGAGATGGTTTATCAACCTTCTTCAAACGAATGGTCATATGCCCATCATTTAGCTGATCAGTATAACATTGATAATGGTACATATACAGTTGAGAATGGAAGAGTAAGACATCATATAGACTTCAATAAGTTAAATAATAATCCGGATAATATTTTACGCATGCAATGGAAAGATCATTGGATGTTACATGCTAGTCTTACCTCTAATAAACATGCTACTGATAAAAATTATGTTGAACGTTTAGCAAAAGGCAGAGTTAAGTTTTGGTCAAATAAAGAAAATAGTGTTAATTATTCTAAGAGGTTAAGAGCAAGAAATATTAAAAATTGGCAGGATAAAGCATATAGAAATAAAATGATTAACAGTTTAAGCGAAGTTAATAAGAAATATTGGGCTGAACATCCTGAATTAAAGGAAAAAATGGGTAAACTTGCCTCCGAAACACTTAAACGTATGTGGAAAGATCCAAAATATAGACGATTATTCCATGAAAAGATTGTGGCTGCGAATAAGAAAAGAGTTACTAATAATACTGGTAAAATTAAGTTCTTAAAAATATGTAAAGAATTAATTAAGCAGGAAAAAAATCTTGACGAGCAAAGTTATGAGAAGATAAGGGCTAAAATATATGGTTATGGGGCAGCAACTAAATGGATAACTGGATTAAATAGATACTTTGGTGGAGATAAGAAAGCTATTTTAGCCGAGATAAATGGCAACCATAAGGTTGAAGGCGTATTTTTCTTACAGGAAAGACAAGATGTGTACGATCTTACAATTGACAAAACACACAATTTTTCTTTATCTGCAGGAGTTTTTGTTCACAATTCGGTTGACGGGGATTCTGCAGCAGCTTATCGTTATACTGAGGCAAAATTGACACATATTGCTGGAGAATTATTGGAAGATATAGAAAAAGAAACCGTAAAAATGAATCCTAACTTTGATAACTCTACTAAAGAACCAGATACGCTTCCAGCTAAATTACCTAATTTGTTACTCAATGGAGCTACAGGAATTGCAGTTGGAATGGCAACTAATATTCCGCCTCATAATCTAACTGAGCTTTGTGATGCGATAGTTGCCTATATTAACAAACCGGCTGTAACAGTTGATGAATTAGC
The DNA here is from genome assembly GCA_964594495.1 of Candidatus Woesearchaeota archaeon. GTDB lineage: Archaea > Nanobdellota > Nanobdellia > Pacearchaeales > GW2011-AR1 > CAZQLX01. The sequence goes on from CAZQLX010000030.1 coordinate 8,359, forward strand.
GGAAATTGTTACAGGACCAGATTTTCCAACAGGAGGAATCATTACCGGGCCAGGAATTAAGGAGATGTACAGAACGGGGAAGGGAAAGATTATTATGAGAGCAAAGAGTACAGTCGAGGAACATAAAGGAAAAGAGTCTATTGTTCTTACAGAGATTCCTTACATGGTTAATAAGGCAGATCTTGTTAAAGATATTGCAAATTTGGCTTCAGAAAAGAAACTACCAGATATAACTGATATAAGAGATGAGAGTGCAAAAGGTAAAGTAAGAGTTGTTATTGAATTGAAAAAAGGAGTTGATCCTCAATTTACATTAAATAGACTGTATAAAATGACAAATGTACAAACTAATTTCGATGCTAACGTTTTGGCGTTAGTCGGAAAGCAACCTAAAGTATTGAATTTGAAACAAGTTATTGAAGAATACGTTAAATATAGACAAACAATTGTTACAAATAGATCTAAGTTTGAATTAAGAAAAGCTGAGGAGAGATTAGAAATTGTTGAAGGACTTTTAATTGCATTAAAGAATATAGATAAAGTTGTTGAATTTGTAAAGAAATCTGATAACACTCAAGAAGCACATGATGGATTAATGAAGAAATTTGGATTAACAACAAGACAAGCAAAAGCAGTTTTGGAATTAAGATTACAACAATTAACAAGACTTGAAGATGGGAAGTTAAAGGAAGAAGAGAAAAAATTAAAGGAAATAATTACTGAATTAAAGAAGATTCTTGGAAGTGGTCAGGAAATATTAAGTGTTATTAAGAAAGAAATACAGGAATTGAAAAGAAAGTATGGGGATGAAAGAAGAACAAGAATAATTAAGAGAGAAGATGAAATTTCTGAACAAGATCTTGTGGAGAAGAAAGATGTCGTTGTTACAATTACAAGTTCAGATTATATTAAGAGAGTAGATGTAAAAACATACCGAGAGCAGAAAAGAGGAGGATCAGGAGTTACTGGAGCTGATTTAAAAGAAGAAGACTTTGTTACAACTTTAATTACATGTTCAACTCATGATTATTTGTTATTCTTTACTTCAAGAGGAAGAGTGTTCTGGCTTAAAGCGAATGATGTTCCAGCATCAGAAAGACAAAGTAGAGGAAAAGCACTAGTAAATGTATTGAATCTAAGAGAAGAAAAAATAGCTAGAGTAATGGCAGTTAAAGATTTTGAAGCGGGGTACTTAATGTTTGTTACAAAGTTAGGAATTGTTAAAAAACTTCCTTTGAAAGATTTAGCTAAGCCAAGAGCTACAGGGGTAAGAGTTATGAACCTTCCTGCTGATGGAAGCGATGTTATAATCAACGTAAGAAGAGTACAAGATAAACAAGAAGTTTTACTTATTACAAAGAAAGGGCAGGCAATAAGGTTTAATTCTGATGAGGTTAGATCGATGGGAAGAGCAAGTTATGGGGTAAAAGGAGCAGATTTAGGCAGAGGAGATGAAGTTGTTTCGATCGAATCGTTACCTTTAGATGGGAAAACAACAATTCTTACGGTTACAAATAGAGGATTTGGTAAGAGGAGTAGTTTGGACGAATATAGAGTAACTGCCCGCGGGGCAAAAGGAGTTATTAACTTAAAGATTTCAGATAAAACTGGAGAAGTTATTGGATCGTTGAGTGTGAATGATAAAGATTCTGTAATTGTTACAACAACGAAAGGAATGATAATAAGGGTGAGTATGAAAGATCTGAGAGTTATGGGGAGGGCAACACAGGGCGTTCATGTCGTGCGATTGAAAGAAGGCGATAAAGTGGCAGATATTGTTAAAGTTCCGGTTGATCCAATTGATCCTGGCGCAAAAGATGCCCAAGCTGTTTTAAATTCTTAATAGAAAGTAAAGCCTTCTTGTCCTATTGATTTTAAATATTTTAATTCTTCTATCATTTTTTCGTATTCATTGTTATCCATTTTTGGCCATTTTCTCATTCCTGAAATGAAATAAGTCAATCTAGTGGCGTTTTCTAATTCTAATTCTCTTTTTGCTCTTTGATCTTGAGAAAGATTGGCTAATTCTTCAAGAGTCAAATTGAGAACGTCCATTATTCTACATTCTGCCCCAGTACCGATGGGCATAATATCTGGGAAATAAGACTTTTTATGATTGCTCATAATTAGTCTTCATAACTGTTCTTAATAATCTTTATTAAAAATTAGTATCTCCAGTTATAAAAACCAGAAGAATCGTATCTAGGAGAATAGTAGTAATTGGATCCGTATCTATCTCTACCGTAATTTTGATAGGTGTATAATTCTTTGTATCTCCATGAAGAGCCTCCATCATAAACAGAAGGGTTTTGTGGGAGGTACATATATTGATTATTTGAATTTATACTGCTTTGAGAGCCTTGGTTTTGGGTATATGTTGAGCCATGATATCTTTCTGATGTAACAAATGATATTGACTGTTGAGTTCTTCCACTTTTTTTAATTAATAAGTCTTCATTGTAATACGAATCTTTTTCTATAATCGGACCTTGGTAATCAACGTTATTGAAAGAATTTGCGTTGTTTGAGTATGTTTGTGAATTTACAATTGTTGGATGGTTTTCAAAATAGGGGTAAACATTGTCATTTTCTTCATAACTTGTATATGGTAAATAAGTGTTATGATATGCAGATATTAAGGAAAGGGAAATAACTGTAAGGAAAAGTAATGAAAATGCGAATATTGTTAGTTTTGCTGATTTATTCATAATTTTATAGTGATAACAGATTATATAAATTTATCGTTTAATATCTTGCGTCATAAGGAAGATGGGCGTAATAATGGTGATATGTAAATAATGTTCTGTCAAATCTTCCGGTATTGAAATAACTGTATCTAGGGTAATGATAGCTATGTGGGTTGTATGCATAGTAATCTGTATAAAAAGGAGCATAACCATAATAATCGTGATTGTAAGGCTGGTAATTTGGTTCGTAATTGTAGTACTGTGAAGGGTAGTAATTGTAATCTATATCTTTTATCACAATTATGTCGCTCGGGTTATCGTAATATCTATAGTTTATTTGGTCATAACAATTGTAATTGTCATAATAAGAATTATAACAGGTTGTAGCAAAGGCTGAGTTTATAGCAAATAAAACTATTACAAAAGATGTTAAAACAAATAATCCTAACAAAAGTAATTTATTTTTTATTATCATTGTATATAAATGTGGATTTAATATATAAAGATGATTGTAGTTTATTTACTACTTATTACTGGAACAATTTAATCTGGGTAAGTTTTATATAACCCTCATAATGGGTAATTTAATGGGAGACATGATTATTCTAGGGATCGAGCAAGGAAACGGGCAATATCTTGTAACGCCTACTGAATCTCAGGATTATTTTTTTATCGGATATAATCCATATAGAATCGGTGGGAGAAGAGAGATGCATAATATGTTGGTTGCTGTTCAAGGAGCATATCCTGAGCAACCAATTTTGGACATATCTGATTTTAGCACTCGGCCCGAGATTTTTGAATCTTTAAAGCGGGCTGCCGATTTAAGAGATACTCATAGAGTAGACAGTAGAATGTTTGGAGGAAGATATGATTTAACTGATGGATTATTACAACTTTTTGATCCTGCTATTGAAAAAGTGAAACCTTCGGAAGAAATTTTAAAACAGCTTCATACAGCATTATCTCAATATAAACCACAAAATGGTAAAAGAATTTATCAGGTTAAAATTCAGGGTTTAGATTTGAGTTAATATAAAAGCCTATATAGACTCTTTTTATCTTATAATCAAGCAG
>CAZQLX010000031.1:0-12068 GCA_964594495.1 Candidatus Woesearchaeota archaeon
CTATGTTAGGAAGTTATAGAGGAACAGAAAGAAAAATAGATGAGTATTATACATTGGAAAAGGGACATTATCCTAAGAAGAGTTTAAGAGTGAGACGAGTAAAAGAAAATTATATGGTTAATTTTAAGAGTTGGCTTTCTTACCATAATGGAATTCATTCTAAAAAAGAGGTCGAATTCAAAGTAAGTGATGTTAGAGGATTTTTAGATCTTATTCGGGATTTTGGATTTAGAAGATGGCTTGTAAAAGAGAAAATAAGTGAAATATACGAAGTAAGAAAGAATTTTCATATTGAAATTAACAATGTAAAGAATTTAGGATGGTTTATTGAAGTAGAATATTTAACAAATAACGATAAACATGAAATAGATCACGCTAAGAGGGAAATAGATAGAATATTACATGCATTAGGAGTTAGAAAGAAACAAGTAATCTCGCAAGGTTATACGAAGATGTTGTGGGGGAAGAGACATTAACCTTCTAACTTTCCATGGCATACCGTGTATCCTGCAGAAATTCCCCATTCGCCAAATATAGTTAGAACATCGTCTATTGTTTTGCCATCATCAGGAAGATATACTCTTCTTCTTGAAGTACCCTCTGGATTATCAAAATAAACGAAAGGTTTGTAGCGTGTTCCTGCTTCGCTAATAACTTGTATTCTAGTTTTCCCGAATCTTCTTAATGAGGAGGCAATATCTGCTGTATTTCTAGGTATTCCTGTAATTCTATAGATCCATGAAGTTGATTGCTTTCCTGAGGTTTCTGACTCCATAGAAAAATCATATTTCAGAAGTTTATAAAACTATTTAGTCTTTTTAGATTTAGCAGATGCGGCTTTTGGTTTAGCTACTTTTGCCACAGATTCTTCTTTCTTCATTTCACTCTGAAGAATTACTTTTTCCTTTTCTATGGCTTGTTCGAGTTTTTCTAATTTTTCCAACTCTTGAGATATGTCTTTACTTGATTTTTTGCCTATGTTTAGAACGCCTGGCGTTTGTGCATCCATACCAGGAATAGCTTGTGCCTGTCCTTGAGCATTCTGAAGCATTGATGCTGGTACTTTCTTAATATAATCAAATACAGAAGAACGATCCATTTTTAAGACAGTTTTTGAATCGTCTTCTACATGAGCACGAAGTAGTTCCATTCCAGAAAGAATACAGTTAAGATTCCATATCTTTTTTCCATCTACAGATTGTAATATGGCAATTATTTTCTTTATATCTTCTGTAATATTTCTATTGTGCATTTCATCTTTTAGAATTCCTGATAATGCATCTAGATCAATTTTTGTATTAATATCTAATTTTTCAGGTTTTTTTCCTTTAGCCATCGGACTAAGCATTTGTAATGTTACCTGACCGTCTAGTGTAAATGCTTCTATTTTGTTCTCAGAAGGGACATAATAATCAACTTGATGCATGTTCTTTCCGCCTTCAAGATCTAAAACAAAGAAACCTGCTGTAAGAAAAGCGTCTTTATGTTTTCCTTGAAATTGCTTGTATTCTTTTGAGGAATTAAGTTTTGTTACATATGGTTGTAGTTTCATGTTCCCTTTTGTTATTTTACCATTTTATTGGTTAAATTAGAATGCCTTAAAGGGTTTATAAGTCTTTTTAATAACTTATATAATTTACTAGAATATTAGTAAATTTAATATTAACGAAAGATATATAAATGTATAACCTATGTTAATATTGGCTATTGAGATTTAAAATGGATAAAATACCACTATCGTTAAGAATGAAAAAGGAAGCACACCGTAAAATAGCTTATGCTCAAGATTTAATTGTGGAAGAGATCTATAAAGAGTTTAATAAGGCAGTATTACATGGCGGTACAGCTATCTGGAGATGTTTTGCAGGTAAAAGGTTTTCTGAAGATTTGGATTTTTATATTTCAAAAAACGAGATAAAAATAAATAAATTTTTTGACTCTTTAGAGAAAAAAGGCTTTAAAATTATTAAAAAGAAAATATTGGAAAGGAGTATTTACTCCGAGTTAGAGTTTAATAGATCTATGGTGAGATTTGAAGCTACTTTCCAAAAAATTGACGGGGTAATTACAGATTATGAAACCTCTTCCGGAAATATAATTAGTATCTACAGTCTTACTCCTGAATCTTTCATAATAGAGAAAGTGGATACATATTTAAAACGATTTAAAATTAGAGATTTATGGGATCTTTTTTTCCTGTTAAGATCAATAAGTGATTTTTCTTTGATAAAGGAAAAAATGAATGAATTTATTAAAAACTACAAAAATCCAATAGATGAACTTGACTTAAAAACAATAATTTTAGATGGAATAGTTCCTTCTTCTCAGGAAATGTTTAATTACATAAAGCAAAAATGGGAAAAACCATCTATTTAGACAAAGTAAAGAGACTTTTTGAAAAAAGTCCGGTTGTTGACATGAAATCCATAGAGAGAATAATAGGAAAAAAATCAAAAGATAATAATTATGCTAAACTTCTTATACAAAACCTAGTAAAACGAAACATAATAAAAAGGCTAAGCAAGGGATATTATACAAAATATGATGAAATTTCACTTGCGGTATTTTGTTTTAAACCTGCTTACCTAGGATTGCAATCTGCATTAAGTTATCATGGATTATGGGAACAGGAAACAATCCCCATTGTTTTAACAATAAAAAAAGTAAGACGTGGAATAAGGAAGGTTTTAGGAAATAATGTTTTATTAAGAAATATTGATAAAAGATATTTTTTCGGATTTGACTATTTTAATGACGGGGGGTTTTATCTCCCTTATTCAGATATAGAAAAAACTTTAATTGATATGATTATTTTTAAGGAAAAAATAGATGAAGATACTTTGAATAGAATAAAATCAAAAATTAATAAGAAAAATTTAGAAAAGTACCTTAAATTTTATTCTAGCAATGTTAAAAAAAGAGTTCTGTCTCTAGTGGCAAAAAAGGTTTAGAAAGTTTGTAATTTTTAGAGTATTAATTCTTGTAATTTTTACCAAAAGCCATCCAGGATAGCTTAAATCTAGATTCAGGAAATTTATTTATTATCCATTGAACGAATGTCTGACAATGTGGTCCAAAAACAGGGTGATATCTGTTATAATGAGGGTATTTTTTATAATTCTTTTCTACGAAGTTTACCATTTCTTGGGCTAAAGATCCCTTTTTCCCTTCTAATTGATAGCGTAGGACACTTTCAAATCTTTTATTACTTTTTCCCCATGGATTCTTTTTATACCCTAACCAAGGATTTATCCAATTAATAGAAATATGCCCATAGGTTTTCTTTGCTAATCCAGGATATTGTTTAACTTCCCATCTATTAATTTTGCCTTTGTTTGATGTAACAATCCAGGGATGATCAATAAAACTAATAGGTCGAGGTAAAGGTGAAGTAAATAAAAAGACCTGATATAAATTCTTTTTAATTAATCTTTTGAAGTCTTTCTCGTTCATTTAAATTATTCTCTCTTTTCTATTTGTTCTTTGAGATCTTTAACAAATTTATCTGTTTTAACACCGAATTCTGGTTTTTTATCGCCTCGTTTTCTAACTGCTAGAGTACCTTTTTCTTCTTCTTTATCTCCAATAACTATTATTATTGGGATTTTCTGTAATTCTGCATCTCTGATTTTATCGCTTACAGTTGTATTTCTAAAATCAGAATCAATTCTTAATGAAGGAATTTCTGATTTTAGTTGTTTTATTACTTTTTCTGCATACTTTGTGTTTCTGTCTGTAAAGTTTATGATGCGGACTTGGATAGGGGAAAGCCAAAGAGGAAGAGCGCCATTAAGATGCTCGAGAAGGATGCCGATAAATCTTTCCATAGAACCAAATGCGACTCGATGCAGTACTATGGGTGTTCTCATTTTACCCTCTTTATCTGTATATTCTAATTCGAATCTCTTGGGCATGTTAAAGTCTAATTGTAGTGTTGCACATTGCCATTCTCTATTTAGAGAGTCTCTAATTTGTATGTCAAGACTTGGTCCATAAAACTTAGCCTCTCCAGGCATTGTCTCAAATTTTAGTTTCAGGTTTTTCAAACCGTTTGCTAGAGCTTCTTCAGCAGATTTCCAAATCTTATCATCTCCTAGATATTTATCTTTCTTTTCTTCACTTCTTACACTAATTGTAAAGGTATATTTGAATCCGAACTTGTCTAAAACTTCTTTAAATAAATTTATAACTTTAATAATTTCGTTTTGTAAATTATCTTCTGTTACAAATAAATGTGCATCATCTTGAGTTATTCTTAAAACTCTTAAAAGACCAGAAAGAACACCAGAAAGTTCTTTTCTATGGACTACGCCTACCTCGCTTAGTCTTAATGGAAGATCTCTATAACTTCTTGTTTTTGTACGATAAATTAACATCGCACATGGACAATTCATTGGTTTAACTCCGAAGCTTCTTCCTTCATATTCGGTAAGGAACATATTTTCTTGATATAATTTCCAGTGGCCTGAAACTTTCCATAATTTATTATCAAGGATTTGAGGGGTCAAAACTTCTTGATAGCCATAATTTTTATGAATCTCTTTCCAAAAAGAGATCAATTCATTAAAAATAATTAGACCGTTATTATGCCAGAAAGGTTGCCCTGGAGCAGCTTCATTGAAACTGAATAAATCTAGTTTTTGTCCGATTATTCTATGATCATTCTCTTTTAGTTTACTTGTATCGAGTTTTGTTCTTGATATTTCTCTCAGTATTTTTGATGGATCTTCTTCTTTTTCGTCTTTTGCAGATTTTTCTTTTGCTTCCTTTGAGACTTCTGATTTTGATTGGGCAGAGACTTGTTGATCTTCTGTGCGAAATTCTTTACTCAATTCAGACAAGGGATGGCCTTTACATTTAAGTTCGAATTCTTTATAATACCCGAAAGGCGCACGAACGACATCGTAACCTTGCTTTGAAAGTGCGTGTTCGGCTTCTGTGAGATATTCTTTTGCTGTGTCGGGAGAGGAAAGATTGGATGATAAGTGGGCGTAAGGATAGAGAACTATCTTTTTTGCTTTTACATCTTCTGCTGTTTTTTTAATTGATTCGATGTATTGTTTAACAGTTTGATCATTATCTCCTTTCTCGACAGCAGTTAAAACAACAAGAGGATCTTTAACATCAATTTCTTTTTTCTCTTTTTCTGAAAGATCTTCTGCGCTTTTAAGCGCTTTCTTTAAAGGCTTGAAGCGAATGTAATCGCAGTGGAGAGTAATTATTCTCATGTTTCAGTTAGATAACGGTGTTATTTAAAGGTTATTTAAGCTAAAGTCTTTGGGACCCTTTCTCTTAACCAATGCGCTCTCTCTTCACGAGAAAGATGTGCGTATAATAGGGCAGGATAGACACTTTGAGAGTCCCACATGTTATGATTTACTATCCCAGCAAAATGTTGAGGCATTTGAGAATCTCCGTTTAAATAACCTTGATAAATATCTGGAACTTTTTCTCCTAATGTGTCAAGAGATCTATGAAAGCCTAGTGCCTCTTCTTCGAAAGTTTTTAATCCCCCTTTTGCGAGCAATGGATCTTCGGGAGCTCGATCTTTTCTATTTTGTCTAAACTTACGATGATAAACATCATAATGCTTAGGTTGGAGTACCTCATCAAATGGACGATAATGCTCTCGCGATGCAAAAATTCCATGTTGTCTCGCTCGCTCAGTAAGTTTTCTGAGATCCCATTCACCATTCCAGGAAACTAAGCTAGCATAGTCATTTAATGTATCTAATGTATGACGAATTAAAGCTTCTTCTGACGTATAATCGGGAGAGATGACTACTCTTGTGCGAGGCTCACCATGACGTAAATCTGTAAATGCTACTGTAACTAACGGATCTCTTAACCTATTACCTCCTTCAAAATCAAAAAATACCACCTCTGACTGAGGAATACCTTTGAATACATGAATATCTTCAAAAGAGCGATCATATATTTTGACAAATTTCTCCACTGCTGGTGCGCGGGATTGTGAAAGAGATTGTTCAACGACTATCAAATTAGTTCCGTTTTTGCTTTTTACAATATTTCCATTTAATAATTGTGCGAGGCCTTCGTAAGTGTTTACTAGAGGTAAATGTGTACCTTGACTAATTTCTAAACCTCGTTGGGCTAAATTTCTTAACACTTGTATAGTTGATTCTCGTAAATCTCTATGGCCTGCTTTAAGGAATGTCAAAGGACGTAAAGCAAACTGGTCATATAACCAGAGTAATGATTCGGGATCATGTAATCGAGGAGAAGCTGAATTAAACTGGTCCATATAGTTTGATCGAATGCCTTGCACCACTCGTTCTAATATTTCTCTGAATTCAACATAACCCATCGTATGAACACCGTGAGATTCGAGTTTATCTCTTGATCCGTTAATAAGTTCTGGTTTCATATGAAGTGCAACAAGAGTTCTTTCAAGTTTACTAAAACTTCCATCATTCCAAATTGGATTTCCAAAGGCATATTTATCCAAAATGTCTTTTAAACGCTCTTCTTGGAAAGGTACAAATCCAGTTTTTACTTCTACCGTTTCGGAATCACCAATTCTTACATCAGCATATCCAGTTTTAGAAAAATCATATGTATATTGAGTTTGGGGACGATCAATTGTTAACATTCCGTTATTATCAAGTGGCCCAAATTTTACTCCCAGAACACGAGACCAAGCTAACGCACAAAGAGTCATTAACTCTGGAAGAAAAACTACTTCTTGACTTCCTTTAGATCCAGAATAGACAACTTCATTATATCTCAATTTTGTTATTTCTGAAGCTACATGTAATGGTGACATCTCCCATTCTTTTGCTAGAAAACGAAGATTTGTTGCTGCTCTTTGGTGTTCTTTCCCAGGATTTAACTTTAAATGATCCGGATTTAATGATTCGTTTGCTTCATATCTTTGATATAGAAAATCTCTTTCTTCAGGAATATTAATTTTACACCTGTGATTCCAGGCAGAAAGCCAATGATAAAGCATTGGATGATTTGGATAAACAACTTTTCTTAGAAAATCTTTCAATCCTTGTTTAGGAACAATATGTCTTCTTGTTGGACGATCTCTTCTTGTTATAGATTTCCAAAGTTTTTTATGTTTCTTTTGAAGTTCCCAAACTGTTGGTAGACCTAAATCCCTGGGGGAGTAACCTCCTTTACACAATAATTCAACTTTTTCTTGTGGATAGATTTCTTTTATTCTTCTAACTTGTTCATCTACAGAAAGCCAATAATGGGGCAATCCTAGATACTCTCTACCTGCTGTTGAATTTGGTGCTCCGGATTTTGTATTTAAAACACCATACCAATGAATCCAATTTGCTACAGTCCCTCGAGGTCCGAATGTTTTGTATAAATCTAGAACTTCTTTGACAGGAGGCAAGCTAGCGATCTCGAAACCATCTCTTTTTCCTCCTGATGTTCCTGGAGCGTATATTGTTTTTCTTAATCCATCTTTAAACCTTCTTAGTCTTTCGTCAAAAGCCTTAAACTCTTCCGGAGTTTTCTCTCCATTTAATTTTGGCCAAGGAGTATCTGAATAATATCTAACAAAGTGTACTTGATGTTCCTCCTCTTCTCTTGCTGCACGAATTATTTGAGGAACAAGGGAACTTCTTTCTTTACCTTTCATCTTCCATTTTTCTCTAGGAACAATTTCAACTTTCCACTCTGTGAGTTTTTTCTTTGATTTTGGTTTAGGTTTACTATATCTACTTGCATGTGTTGTACTTACCGTTACATTTGCATCTAAAAGTTGCTCTAACCATTCATTTGTTATTTTATGACGGGACATCTTTTCTCACCATTTCAACTAAATTATTTACTGCATCTAGGGCATCCATAAAAGAAAATTGAGTCATTCGTGTTCTATTAGCACGAGCATGCATTAGTTCACTTCCTAAGTCTGTAGTAAGTGCTCTCAAATATAAATTCTGTAATTCTCTTGAATTGGGAACTCTATCTTTTGAAGTTACAGTAAGTAATTCAACAAGTGTTTCTCTATCTAAAGGGTCCGTTTCTCGTGTTTGTCTTTCTTCTTCTGTTAAAAGTTCATTTTTGGCCCGAGTCAACACTTCCGCAACTATAGTTTCACGAAGTTGATTGGAGGCACCGTTCTGTAAGAATGCTCTTGGATCTAATCCCTCATGGACTAAAGAACTTACCCCTTCGAACACGTATCTTATAACTGGAGATCGAATGTGCCAGGGTTTGTATAATTCTGCAAATGAGGTTACAGTTTCTAAACTACCTGAAGCTAAAAGACCTTTAAGCCAAAGCTTTTCCCATTTGTATCTATTATCTCTCTCAATTGCAAAATTATTTTCGTTGTTATTATTATTTGTCCCGGAAAGATTTTCAGCTTCTTGTTCTGCTTTGGCTTTTATTCTCTTTAGACGTTGTTTTACAAAACCTTTTACTACATCTGATGAAACTTTAGTTTGTTGAGCAATAAGTTCTATATATACAGGTAATAAGTCATCCGGAACATTTGCTAATGGGTCTCTATATTCTTGTAATACTTTTATTCTTCCTGCCATACTTTCTGGATCAAAACCTGGAACGCTAGTTGTGAGTTTTCTTAATGTCTCCCGATGATAAAACTCTGGGAAGGGGACTGCCTGTCGAGCCAAAGTTTCTAAAGAACCACCTTTACGAATAAAACTATCCATATCTTCTCCTTGAGGAAAAGACAATACTTTCATATTTCCGAGAACTGGGACAAGTCTAATTGTTCCCATCGCCGCGCTTATTCCGGCTTCATCTCCATCAAATGCAACAAACACTTCATTTCCTGAACAATAGCGATTTAGAAGGGAAGCATGATATTGTGTAAAGGAAGTACCTTGTGGTGCGACTACGTTTGCTACTCCGCTTTGATCGGCAGTAATAATATCTAATTGTCCTTCCCCTACAAAAGCTCTTTTCTGATCAAAAATCGCACGCTTTGCTTTATCTAAATTGTATAAATTTTTACTTTTATCAAAAACCATTGTGGATGGACCGTTTACGTACTTCGCTGCTTTCTCTTCGGGATCTAGAACACGTCCGGAAAAAGAAACGACTTTTCCGTGTTCATTAGATATTGGAAACATGAGTCTTCTAAAGAAACGGTCATAATGTGTACTTCCATGCGAGGGTTCTTGTTTTGCAACTACTAGCCCCGCTTTATCTAAATCTTCAATGGTAAAACCTTTTGATCTAAGACTTTGAATTGTGAAATCCCATGAACTTGGTGCGTATCCTAATTGAAATTTTCTTATTGAGTCTGGACGGATTCCTCGAGCAGACAGGTATTCTCTTGCTACTTTTCCTTCTTCAGAATGTAAAAGTTGTTCATGATATAACAAGACTGCCCTTTCTAAAGTTTTAAATATTCTATCTTTTTCTCCTTCTTTTTGTGGAGTAGAATCGGATAAAGTAATAGGTATTCCGACTCTGTCAGCTAATAACTTAACTGCTGTCGGAAATGGAACGTTTTCATAACGCATTAAGAAATTAAAGACATTCCCACCTATACCGCAACCAAAACAATGATAACTCTGCCTACCAGGATTAACATTGAAAGAAGGTGTTTTTTCTTTGTGAAAGGGACAGAGGGTTCTGTAAGATGAACCGAATTTTTTAAGAGGTAAATAAGATCCTATAACATCTTCAATATCATTTTCGAGTCTTACCTTTTCAACTACCTCTTCGCTGATAAACATTTTAACCTCTTTAGCACCTCTTTATCATATAAAATAGAGTATAAGTTCTGTTTATTAAGATTTGTGTATGAAAGAAGAGGAGTCAATAGACATATAATCACTCGAGAGGAATCACTTGCCAATTTTATCATCTTAAATATTATAGTGACTTAATAGTAGTGATTAAACGGAAGGTTTAAAAGCAGTGGAAATGAATAAAAATTATGAGAAAATGGTTAGCATTAGGATTAGCAGGTGTAATTGCAACTTCTTTATTTGGAAATGATGCGTATGCAAAACCAATAAAGTTACCAAAAGTCGGGGCAGTTGATACACAAGATAAAATAATTCCAAAAGGTAATTTTACGTGGGGAGAAGCAACTAAAGGAGGAACCAGAATTCCAGATAAAGAGTATATTGTTGATAATATAATTTCTACAGCTTATGAAATGGAAAAAATAAGAGCTTTCTTTGGAGACAGACCGATTATAATTACTTCCTGGTATAGAGACCCAGTAACTAATTCAAAATTACCTGGTGCTGCACCACATAGCGAGCATATGAATGGAAATGCTGTGGATTTTAATGTTAGAGGATTGAGTGCTGCAGAAGTTCACAAAGGAATGAAAAAATATAGGGGAAATAAAGGAGGATTAGGAAAATATACTAAATGGGTACATTATGATCGAGGAAGATTTAGAGATTGGGAAGGAAAATAATTATTTATGCTTTATAAATAAATTTATCAACTAATTTCTTGGCTTTTTCTCTATTAGCTTGGTGATCTTTTAAGAAGATATTTATTTTATCAATAAGAATTTTCTTTAGTTCTCCCGAAAGTAATTTTCCTGATTTATAGTCATCGTGTATTTTTTTCAGTTTTTTATCGTCTGATTCGAAAAACATTCTTAGATATTGGAATGCAATGTCAATATCTGGATTTCCACCGTGTTTGCGATGTTCTTCTAATGTGTCTTTTCCGCCTGAGAAAGCGTATTTGTTTATTTTTCTTTTTACTTCTTCTGGGCTGTCAGTCGTGTAAATTGCGACATCTTGTGCTGCTGATGCTGACATTTTTCCTCCTATTCCAGTTAGAGGAGGAAGAAAGACATTATGGATTATTGCTGGTTTGTAGAAACCGAGTTTTGGCATTACATCTCGGGAAATACGGAAGTGCGGATCTTGGTCAATGCCGAGAGGGATTAAACAAGGAATATTTTTTCCTTTTAATACAGAAGGAAGGAAGGCAGGGACTGCTTGCATTGAAGTATAAAAAATAGAACCAACATTTGTACTTTCGGAAAAGCCGAAGGAAGCTTTTACTGTTGAAAATGTAATCTTCTTTGCGACTTTACATGCTTCTTTGTACATTAAGTTTGCGTGTTTAGTGTCAATAAGAAAATGAGTCTTTTTAGGGTCGAAACCTAAAGCAATAACATCTAACATGTCTTCGTATGTTGCTTTTTCTGTATCTTCGAGTGTTAGAGCATTCTTATAGAGGAATTTCTCTTCATCTGGAAATTGAAACCACATTTCAACATCAAATTTATCTTGAAGCCATTTACACATTATCCAGGGAATTAAATGTCCTATGTGAACTTTACTTCCTTTTGATGATGCTCTTCCTGTGTATAGGAAAAACTTATTTCCTTTTTCATATTCATCGAGAAGCCAATTGATATCTCGATGTGCAAAAAACACACCGCGTTTTAAGAAAGGATGTAACTCTTTTGTGTGTTTTTTTATTCTCTCAAGAGTTTTATCATCAAGTTTTGATACACCGAATTCATTGATCAGTTTGCTATAATCAACTTCTCCTTTTACTTCGTATGGTGTTACAGAGAAGTTTGAATCGTCTTTTTTGGTCATAGGTTATATAGAGAAAAGGGATATTTAAAGATTGGGCTTAAAATTATCTGGCCATGTATAAGCTAGGATTTTTAGGAACATCTAGTGATTCATTCTGACTTGCGTCTTTTTCTAAAAGATGAGTACAAGCTATTCCAAGATGTGAATGTTTTTTATGTGTATAAACACCAGGCACTGCAATTCTGTTAGCAGGAATATAAGGAACGGGAATTAGTTCTTCCCCAACTTGAATGTAACGTGGCTCGAGTGTTTCACCTGTTCGAAGATCGAAAATCTTTTTCTGCTTAGTCATTATTACTCCTGAAGCTATAATTGCTCCCTCTTCTATAATTCCAGCAAGCTCACAATTTGCACCAATTTTAACATTATTTTCTACAATAGTGGGAAGATTTCCTTTTGGTTCTAGTATGCCTTCCGTTCCTGATCCGGCGCCCATTTTTACATTCTTTCCTATCTGCGCCCCTGTTGCAACTCTTGTTCCGCCGTCTACCATTAGATTATTGCTAGCTTGACCTTTTCCCCCTA
>CAZQLX010000032.1:0-10589 GCA_964594495.1 Candidatus Woesearchaeota archaeon
TCCGATCATTCCTACAAGTATGATTACAGTCGGTATCGTTGTTCTACGCGAAACGATATAACTTCTTAGAATATATTCTACGCCGGTTCCAGCTATAAGGTTGTAAAGACCGAAGCCAATACCTGCCCCTACATGACCTGTAGCAAGCATGTATATAGTAAGCGGAATCCAAATCAATGGCGGCCCTACAATTGGAAGAATACCGAGAACAATTGCAATTACTGTTAAGACTAGTGCGTTTGGAACCCCAAATATAATGAGTCCTATACCTACCAAAATACCCTGCAGCAGACCAATGACTACTTGTCCGAAAATGATAGAATCTGTGATTTCTTTGAAATTCTTTACAATTATGGATCCTTGTACTTTGTTGAAAGGTGAGATTCCCCTTACAAATTCTCTTAATTTATCAGCATCCCTTAATGTGAAGAAAAAGACTAGAAAAACAAGGAATATGTTAAGAAGTATAATATGCGCATTTAGAAGTTGATTAGTTAATGCATTTAGAACAACCGAACTTGTTTTACTTATGGCTCCTTTAATCGAAATAGTTAATTGGGTTACAAAATCGGGAGAAGCACCAGGAATAATTGTTGTAATAAATTGTTGAACATCGATAGTTTGAGAAAATGTGAACAATTCGAATATTTGCTTTATCATAATTGGTGTGATAAACCATAAAGGAACGAAAATGATCGCAACAACAATCAGACTTACTATTATTGCTGTTGTATTTTTCTCCTTGATATAGCGCCTTGCAAATCTGTAAACTGGAAAGAAGATGTATCCGAGAATAAGACCTCCGACAACGGATAAAAAGATTGGCTTGATTAATAAGAACACCAAAACTGCGAGGATGATAAGAACGATTACAATCATCACCCTTTTTATATTTTTATCACTAAAATCCATTAACAGATAGTGTATAATATGTTTATAAGTTTAACTAGGAATAAGTGATCTTTGGGTGAGCAAATAAATTTATAAACAAGATTTTTTATTTCTAAGTTTATGGCAAACGTAATAAACAAAATATTTTCCAATAAAATTGATGAAGAAGTTCATTCTGATTTTGTTAAGTTCGGAAAAGGAAATTATGAAAATAAATATCTGATTGAAGCTAAAAAGCAAAAAGAAGGTTGGAGCATTAAAACGGGGTCTGAATTTGCTAATTTTTTTGTTCGTAAAGGATTAGAAAGAGCATCGGGGGAGATAGAATTAAAGGGAGCAATTATTTCGACATTGAAATTAGATAGTGAGATAGATTTCCCTATTGAAAATATAAAGCAGTTTATGGGAGTTAAACAGCTTGTAATTAATACTAAAGTTGATCCTAAGAAAATACTAAATCTAATGAATAAATATCCTCGAGTATTCTTTGCCTTAACATTTTCTTTGCCAGGATATGAACTAAAGATAAAGGCGAAAGCTCCAAAGAGCGCTAAACCTGCTTCCGGAGGAGATAAAGGGCCTTCTGCTGATTTCTGTTCTCTGAAAACAAAAGATGAAGATATTGTAAAAGATTTACTTTTTGACGTTAACGATTTTAAGGAATTGAGTATCAAACACATTTTGAAAATAGATACAATCACACTTCCAAAAGGTATTTCTGATCCAACTGAGATAAGAGAAAAAGCAGTTAGAAACGGCTCTGTAATTCGTATTGCGACTATTGATGGGAAAGAAGTTAGGACAGAAAAGGATTTTGAAGTTTAGTTACGTGCATTGCTTGGTTAAACGGTTTATAGTTTCGGCATCAACTTTTTGATACATTTCGATTATTTGTGCAAAATCAAATTCTTTTCTTTCTAATTCAGGTAAAATTATTTCTTTCTCATCCGAAAATTTTCCTATTGCAGATCCTCTAACCAAACCTATACCTGTATTCAATATTTGATCTCTTAAACTAGTAGCGAAGGGGTCATATGACTGAACTGCTAGCACTTTGTACCTTGCAGATTCCTCTATATGAATCTCGAAAAGAAGTGAATGGTATTCTCTCATTGAAGGACAAGGAACTTCACCATAGGCAGTTTTGATTATTGGGCCAGCCATTCTAAGCGGTCTTTTACTTCCCTCAAGATATTTAGCAACATCTTCAATTCTGCGAAATATCTTCATGTCTCCCATTCCAGGTAATCTTGCGGCAAATGGTGCACAATCTAGACCATTTGAAGCCCTCTTAAAAGTGTTTAAGCTAACTACGCCTTTTGTATCATTTGAAAACAATTGATAAATAACTCTTCTATCCCAAATAGACCAAGCGGATAGCTCGGCAGGAATCTCTTTCATAAAAGCAACTCTTCTTAGAAACGGACTCTCTCTTTGTGCAATTGTTTCTAAGAACTCTTCAAAGGGCATAAAAATTGGATCCATTAGTCATTACATAAAATATAGTTTAAAAATTTATGTTGCTTATGTTATATAGATGAGTTAGATTAATACTCTAGACCTTTTCTTGCCATTACACCTTTATCATAAGGATGTTTGATCTTTTTTATTTCTGTAACGAGATCAGCTAATTCGAAGATATTAGGAAATGGAACGTGGCTTCCTGTTAAGATAAGTTCTTTATCTTTTGGTTTGTTTTTAATAAGGCTGATAACTTTTTCTTCAGACAGAAGGCCGAGTTGAACTGCATACAATATTTCGTCTGCAATAACTATATCATAATCGCTATTTAGTGAAGAGACGAGATAAGTGTATGCTTCTTCCACAGCCGCAATATGATGAGGCTTTGGTTTTCCAATTACCCAGGTTCCTGTTCCAAAACGCTTAAATGAGAAGTTTTTGAATTGCTCAAGAGCACGAATTTCTCCGGGATGATCAATTTCATAATCTCCTGTGCCATTTTTCATAAATTGAACAAGATGAACTTTGTATCCATTTCCACACGCCCTTAATGCTGTTCCTAGCGCTGATGTGGTCTTACCTTTTCCGTTTCCATAAAAAACTTGTGTCTGCCCTAGTTTACTTTTATCTGGATTCATCTTACTGTTGAGTGCTATTTCTATATAAAGATTGATGAAATAGAAGTAGATAGACTGTTAACCGAACAGTTTTTGGTTATCTCGATAAGTTTATATAATATATGTATTACTACATAATAGAAAAGAGGATGAAGTATTAATTCGTAATACTTTGTAATATATGAAAAAGAGGATTTCAGCAACGATAGATGATAAGAACGAGAGAAGACTAGATTCTATATTAAAAGAGGGTGAACATCGTAATAAATCACATATTATTGATGATGCGATTGAATTTTATTGGGAGGCTAATTATGATAAATCGAAGAAATAAAAGAGGACAAGTTGGAATATATATTATTATTGCAATTGCGATAGTTGCAATAATCGTGGTTGTGTTACTTTTTGTGAGAAAAGATGTTGATGTAACTCCGACATTCGAAGGAAATCCTCAAGCATTTATCGATAAATGTGTAAGAGAAGCAGTTCTGGAAGCGGTTGATATAATGTTGCCTCAAGGAGGATTTATTGCGCCAGAAAATGTCAAATTATATCAGAACATGAATATTTCTTATTTATGTGAAAACATAGGAAATTATCATTCTTGTATAAATCAACATCCTATGTTGTTGAATGAGATGAAAGTAGAAATTGATGAATATATTACACCTAAAGTCGAAAACTGTTTTGAAACGTTACAAGATGAACTTGAAGATAAAGGAGATAGAGTGGAAATGACCGATATGCAACTTGAAGTTGCATTCGCTCCAAGAAGAATTTATGTTGACATTGATAGAATCTTAACAATAGATAGAGGAGAAGACACAACGCAATTTAAAGAATTTAATTCTGAAATTTCTAGTCCAACTTATGATTTGGCAAATATTGCTATTGAAATTGCAACAAACGAAGCAAAATATTGTTATTTTGAGTACGTAGGATATATGATTCTTTATCCTAAATACAGTATAGAAAAGTATGCTATGTCTGATTCAACAAAGATATATACAATAAAAGACAAAGCCACCCAACTAAAAATGAATATTGCAATAAGAAGTTGTGCAATACCTCCAGGAATATAAAATGAAAAAAAAGAAGGAATTAATTGAAATAGAATTTAAAGTAAAGAAAAGACAATATGTAAAAGCGGGTTTTCAAATTGCTTTACTTATATGCGCAAGTTTTGCTTTCTCTTATATACTTCATGAAGGATTTAAAGATGTACGGGGAACTAATGTGGGGTTTAATCCAACAAGAGCTCAAATAATTTCTAATATTTTGACATTTTTAGGCAAAATAATTTTTGGAGATAAAGGTTTCGTAACAGCGTTGGAAAGCAGTGATTTGGAAGAAGGGACGCTGGCATGTATAAAATCCAAAGACGGAAAATACTGTCAAGAGTATCCTGCAAGTGAATGTGCCGACAAATGCGAAGAAGCATGTATTCCTGCAAGAAAAGATTCATTATCGCAATGTAGATTAGGAACATGTTATGACAATATAGAGGGAACATGTCAAGCAAATTCTCCTGAAGTAACTTGTGAAGAAGGAAATGGAGAATGGTTGGATGATCCTTTGGGAAACCAGGCACAATGTAAAAAAGGATGTTGTGTTTTAGGCGATCAAGCTTTATTTTCTACTCAACAACAATGTTCGCGCCAAGGACAACTATATGGAATTGAGGGCGATTTCAGAGCAGAAGTAGATACAGAGTTGGAATGTGTATTGTTATCTAAAACACAAGAAGAAGGAGCATGCGTATTTGAACAAGAATTTGAAAACACTTGTAAATTTACAACAAAAGCAAATTGTTTACAAATAAATGGTGATTTTCGTTCAGGAGTTTTATGTTCTAATCCTGAACTAAAGACGAACTGTAAACCTCAAGCAACGGCTGGTTGTGTAGCAAACAAAGATGAAATATATTGGTTTGATTCTTGTGGAAATAGAGAAAATATTTATGATGAAAATAAAGTAAGAAGTTACAATAATGGTAGAACATTAACAAATAACCAGAGTTGTTCTATCGGAACAGCAAGCAATCCTTTAGCAAATCAGAATACATGCGGAAATTGTAATTATTTATTAGGAAGTTCGTGTGGGTTAAAAACAGATACTGAAAAATTAAATGACGCTACAAAAGATGTTGTTTGCAGAGATTTAAGATGTGTTGATGAAGATGGAGAAAGAAGAGAAAATGGAGAATCATGGTGTGCATATCAAGGATCAATTGGAGTTGATGAGGAGATAAAGAAAACAAAGAAAGATGGATCTATAGAATATGATTTTCAGAGGGCGACTGATACTCCGGGAAGCAGACATTTTAGACAAGTTTGTATCGATGGAGAAATTAGAACAGAGCCATGTGCAGATTATAGAAATGAAATTTGTGTTCAAGCAGACACAAAGATAGAAGGCAGTAGCAGAGAATTTTCTTCTGCAGCGTGTAGAATAAATAGATGGCAACAATGTATTGAGTACAACATAGATTTACAAAGTAAAACGAATCCTGATGGAAAAACAATTGAGGAAAGAAATGAACTTTGTGGTAAAAATCCTGATTGTTTTCTAAAAAGTGTTGATGTTGATGAAGGATTTGCTTTTGATCTTTGCGCCCCTAAATATCCTGAAGGATTTAATTTAAAAACTGTCGAGACAGGAAGTGCAGCACAAAAACTTTGTGGTTTAGCATCGCAAACATGTACTGTTATTTATGTTGCGGATATGGGCGGAGATTTTGAATGTGTAGCAAACTGTGAATGTGAATCAAAGGCATTTGCAGAACAACTGAATGATTTATGTATGTCTCTAGGAGATTGTGGAACAAAAGTTAATTATGTGGGGGATTTAACAATTAATCATAAAGTTTTCAAAGGAAAACAACCAAAGGCTTCTGCAAAAAATGAAAAAATAAAATTATCTGACAAATATATTGAAGCAATTAAAAAATATTCTGAGATTAAGGATGGACAGTTTGCATCTCCAGGAAATTTAACTGAATTCTTCGGAAGCCTTGGAGTTCCAGATGATTTGGGAAGTGCACAAAGTCCGACAGATCCTAGTGCAGCATTAGGAAGTTTAGGAATGATTAGTGGGATGGGAGGATTGATGCTTTCATATGGTTTAGCCAAGGGAGGAACTGCAGCGATTAACTCCTTTGCATTGAGCACTTTTGGTACTTCTGGCGAAATGATAGGACCATTTTTAGGAGCGGCAAGTGGAGCATTGGCTGGAGCAGCAATTGGATTTGCTGTCGTTTCTATTTTAATTCAATTTACAGGAGTTGGGCCTGCTTTGGGAGAAGAGGGCACATATGCTTTGATAGCAGCAGGGGCGGCAGAAGGGGCGGTAATGGGGGCAAGTATTGCGATAGGGGGGGGAGGAACGGGTGCAACAGTGGCAGGATCTTTTCTATCGATACTGGGAGTTTTGGCGGTAGTCGCATGGGTTGTAATTATAGCAATTGTAATTTTTATAATTATAGAGGCGATTTTAGGAGCTGGAGAAGTTAAAAAAATAAAATACAACTTCCAATGTCAACCATGGCAAGCGCCGTTAGGCGGGGAGAAATGTGGGCAGTGTGGACAAGATGGATTCCCATGTAGTAAATATTCATGCGAGTCACTCGGGCAGACATGTGAATATATTAATGAGGGAACGGGAGAAGAACAGTGTGTGAATGTTGCTCCAGACGATGTTAGTGCTCCTGTTTTGAAACCATTAGAAGAAGCTATAAGTCCGGGTGCACAGTATTCCGATGTAAGTAGCGAAGGGTTCAAGATAAAGATGAATGAAAATGAAGGATGCGTAAAATCATATCAGAATTTATTATTTGGCCTTTCGTTAGACGAATCGGGACAATGTAGATTTGATGTTGAGCATAGAGATACTTTTGAAGACATGGAATATGATTTTGGAGGAACTTCTCTATTCTTAAGAAATCATACTCACATATTCCAAACTCCTAGTTTGGATTCTTTAGGGCTGCCGGGATATGATCCAACGAGAAAGGCAGATTATAATCTTTATGTAAGATGTCAAGACAGAAGTGGAAATATTAACCAAAGAGAATTTACAATTAACTTCTGTCTTAAACCTGGAGAAGATTTAACTCCGCCGATTGTAACTGGGCGTTCTCCAGTTTCAGAATATGTTAGATTTAATGCTGAAGAATTAAATGCAACTGTATTTGTAAATGAACCTTCAGAATGTAAATGGAGTAAAAATGATTTAGATTACAATATTATGGAGAATTCATTTAGTTGTGATACAGATATTGCAGACCAACAATTGTTAGGGTGGACTTGTAATACTAAATTCAACGTTCCTAATAATGATACTGTTTATTATGTAAGATGCAAAGATCAACCCTGGCTTATTGATGAGACGGAAAATCAAAGCGCACAGATAATTGTGACAAATGGCACAGATAGAAATGGAAGACCGATTTATACGGTTATTAATTCGACATTTAATAAAAAGAGAAATATTATGGGTGAAAGTTATCTATTTAACATAAAGAGAAGTCAAAGCGAATTAAAGATTGATTATGTAGATCCGGAGAACGAGACGGTTGTTGCAGGAGTGCAACCAGTAAGTGTTAAAGTTGAAGTGAAAACATCCGGAGGAGTAAATGGAAAAGCAAAATGCACTTATAGATTTGGTGAAACGGATATTGCATTTAGAGATACTTTTGGAAATGTACATAAACAAGTGTTTGAACAGTTTGTACCTGGAAATTATTCATTACCTATAAGATGCGAAGACCAAGCAGGGAATGTTGCTGAAAGAGTAACAAAGTTTAGAATTGAACTTGATACTACTCCGCCAATGATAAGTAGAGTTTACAACAATAATGGAAATTTAATTTTAATCACTAATGAAAATGCTGAATGTGCTTATAGTTTCAACAGTTGTAGTTTTAACTTTAACAATGCTACAATGATGGCAGGAGATGAGAAAAACCACGTCTCAGATTTGGAAAATAGTGCGTTTTATGTTAAATGTAAGGATAGATTTGGTAATATGCCTGGTGGATGTAGCATCGTTGTAAGAGGAGGGGTATTATAATGAGCAGACACAATAATTATAAAGTAAAAAACACAGATTTTAGAATGGATTTAAGAGGAAAAAGAGGTAATAAGAGAGGACAGGTTGCTATATTTGTTATTATTGCTATAGTAATTGTTATTGTTGTGCTAGTTATATTTTTAGTTCCTCAAATCAGAACGTCTATTCTTCCGGGGGAACTATCTCCTAGATCCTACTTAGAAAAATGTATTGAGCCTACATTAGATCCTTCAATTGAATTATTGGCAAAGCAAGGAGGTTTTGAAAATCCTGAAGGATTTATACTTTATCAGGATACAAAAGTAAAATACCTTTGTTACACTTCAGAATTTTATCAAACATGTACAGTTCAAGAGCCTATGATAACAACAAGATTTAAACAAGAACTTACAAGAATGATTTCTCCACAAGTTAAACAATGTTTCACGAACTTGAAGGAAGAATATGAAAAAAGAGGATATTCTGTTTTTAACACAAGAACAGATTTTGTAATCGATATGGATCCTGAAAATATTAAGATAATATATACGAGTCCGCTGACAGTTAACAAAGGAGAGAGTAGTCAAACATTTAGAGATTTTACTGTTGAGAAAAATAGCAGAATGTATAATTTATTATCAATTGCGGGAAGTATTGTGGAATATGAAAATACATATGGTGATTCTGAAACATCTTTATATTTGCAATATTATCCTAATTTGAAGATAGAGAAAATAAAATTAAGTGACGGAAGTAAAATATACATTTTAACAGATGTCACAACTGATGAAACGTTTACTTTCGCATCAAGGAGCTTATCATGGCCCCCAGGATATACAACACAATGAAAAATAAAATGATTTATTTAGGAATATTTTTAGCATTAGCTTTAACAGTTATGTTTACTGTTACTATTTCCTCTACAACAGTAAGTGCGGTAAACGCAACCGTATGTTGTGAGAAAACAAAGTCTAATTTATTCTGTCAAAATGTTCCTGCAGAAGAATGTGCAATTGGAGCTCAACAAGCACCGACATCATGTGAATCGACGTCATTTTGTAAAGCAGGATATTGTTATGATAGCGGTGAAGGAACTTGTGCTGCAAAAACTCCTCAAATAGTTTGCAATAATGCAAATGGAACGTGGAGTGAAACTTTTCCACCTCAATGTGAACTCGGATGTTGTATTTTAGGAGATCAAGCTGCTTTCGTACCTTTAGTAAGATGTAAAAGATTATCTTCATTTTTGGGACTGCAAACGAATTATAATAAAGCAATAAAAGATGAAGTTTCTTGCGTATTGAGTGTACAAAATCAGGATAAAGGAGCTTGTGTATATGACTTTGAATTTGAGAGAATATGTAAATTTACAACGCGATCCGAATGTAGTGCTGGAGTAAATGGAACTTCAGTTCAAGGAGAATTCTTCAAAGATAAATTATGTAGTGCTGAAGAATTAGGAACAAAATGTGGACCAACACAGGATACAATATGTGTTCCTGGAAAAGATGGTGTTTACTTTAAAGATAGTTGCGGAAATGCAGCAAATATTTATGATGCATCAAAAATAAATGATAAAGAATATTGGACAAATGTAAAAGATCCAAGCGAATCCTGTAATACTGGAACCGCCAATGCAAATTCAGCAAGTTGTGGAAATTGTAATTATCTTTTAGGAAGTTTCTGCAGAGATACAGAGACTGCGGGAGCAAAGGCAACTTATGGAGATAATATATGCGCTGATTTGAATTGTAAAAATACGGAAAACGGGAAGTCATACAAACATGGAGAGAGTTGGTGTGTATTCGATGATGAAGGAAAAACTGGAGAAGGTAAAAACAGCGTTGGAAGTAGATTCTACAAACATATTTGTATTAATGGGGAGGAAGTTCTAGAACAATGCGCTGATTTCCGTCAGGAGGAGTGTATTGAAGATAAAATTGAAACTCCTTTAGGAGATTTTGCACAAGCAGCATGTAGAGTAAATAGATGGCAAGATTGTACGGTACAAACAGAAAAGAGAGATTGTGAAAACAGCGATAGAAGAGATTGCATATGGAGAGATGGAATTTCAATTCAAACAGCAAATAAGACAAAAACAAGGGGTGTTTGTTTGCCAGAAAATCCTCCTGGATTGAAATTCTGGGAAGGGGAAGAAGCGAAGAATATATGTGCATTAGGAAATGCTAAGTGTGTTGTAACTTATGAAAAAGGTTTGTTTGGAGGGGAGAAATGTGTTGATGGATGTGAATGTTTAACTCCTCAATGGGAAAAGGAAAGAAGCGATATTTGTGTAGCTTTAGGAGACTGTGGACCAAATATTAATTGGATTGGAGAAAAAGGATACAAAGAAGGATTTAAAGTCACAATTGGGAAACCAAAGAAGGGGAACTAATGAAAACAATAAAAATCACAACCAACTCGGAGTTAAATTCCTCGAGAAGATTTAAAAATCGAAAAATGGGAGAAAAAATATGGATATGAAAGGTTTAATAAATAATAAAAAGAAAGCTTCATTAGTGACTTTTGCAGCAGCCGCTTTAACTGGATGTTATACTGATAACGCTCTTG
>CAZQLX010000033.1:0-10525 GCA_964594495.1 Candidatus Woesearchaeota archaeon
TGGCTCTTTTACTCACCGAAGACGCTATTAAGCAAGAAAGATGGAGATTTAATTTTGCTGAATTAGAGAGGCATGTCCGTTTTCTCTTGCTTTTTGGAAGTATCTTGCACAGCCCTAAAGAAGCTAAGGACATAGATCTTTTTATAGTTATAGATAAAAAAGAAAAATTTAAAGATATAGTGGGGATTATGTCAAGAATTCAGAATACCCAGCTTAAAAAAGTTCATTACATAGATCTAACTGAAAACGAGTTTGAACAAGAGTTAAATAATAAAAATAAGGCTTATTTAGATGCACTCAGTAAAGGAGTGATTCTATATGGTCAAGAGAGTATTGTTCAATTAATTAAGAGGCTACAAACAAAGTGAATACAGAAGATTTAATGAGGAAATTAAGAGAATGTTTTAAAGAAGCAAAAAAAGATGAGGAGGATGGTAAGAAACATAAAGGCCTGCTTATTGTAGAGCCAAATGATAGATTTGCTAAAGAATATATTCAAAAAGCTAAAAATACGTTAGATTGGTGCGAAATTTACAAACTTAAGGGAGCAGATTATAAAATTCCAGAAGAATGGTATTATTCTCTTTATTATTGTGCATTAGCTTTATTGGCTAAATTAGGAGTTGAAAGCAGAAGCCAAAAATATACTGCTATGTTTTTAGCATATATGCAAAGCAAAGGCATTATTAACTATAGTAGTAAATTCATCGAAAGTATTGCTGTGTATAAAGAAAAAGAGAGGGAGTCGGAGGTAGATAGAAGAGAAGAAGCACGTTATGGTCCAGATATAAAAATAGATAGCGTAGCTGAAAGATATAACGAAATGATGCAATTTTGCAAAGAAACTATTTCATACACGGAAGAAATTATCTTTTCAGATAAACCACTTAAGATACCTAAAGAATTATTCTAGCATTAAAATTCGTTTTTAGTCCCTTTTTCCATAAGTAGAATGTTTACTCATAATAAAATAAACATTATCGTGGTTTTTTACTACTCTTCAAGATAAAGAGAGGTACAAAACTTTTTTAAACGCATTTCTCTTTATGTGCAAATGAATGTAGACTTTGCTTATCCGAGAATTGAACAAATAGATGTAAATGATCCGGGGTATGTTGGAAAGTTAGATCAAGGACTTTCAGATCTAGACAGATTAGCAAGAGAGCAGAAAAAATCACTAGCAGCTATTATAAGAGCAGAGTTTGAAAGAACCATAGGAGTTATGCGAGCAGTTCCCGGAGCATCAGTAGAATTATTCCCTATTGATAAAGAGATTAGAGGGGTGTTATCTGAATTTGAAGGCGATTTAGAAATAGAAACAGTTATCGCTCAAGGTCTTTCCACTCGAGGAATAGATCTAGATACATATGAAGATATTCAAACTCAATTCACTCGTTCTGTTAGAAGCCATTCAGAAACTTTTCAAGATTCTCTAAAAGTATTAGGAAGATCTGCCGCCAAGTTTAAGTCAGCATTATATGGTTTTACTACTGCCGAACCTTTAGGTACCGTAAATTTTGATCGCGAGTTCTTTCAATTATATGCACCTTATGAAGGAAAAGTCTATCAAGCATTTCTCGATTTAAAAACTTCAGAAGCTAATAGACAAGTTCTTAGAGAGCCTTCCACGAGTCAACATCTCACACCTGCAGATTTTAATGATGAAAAAATCAAGCAAAAATTTGGAAGAGAAAGAGAAGTTAACGTTTACCTAGTAAGAAACCCATCAAGAGTACTTTCTCCTGGTGAAGTAATGTATTCTGGATGGGTAAAAATAGTTAAATCAGCTTTAGAATTTTACCAAAGGCAAGAAGAGAAAACAGCAGCAGCTGAAGCGAGAAAAACTTCAATTACTAAAGCGCTTGAAGAATTACATGCGCAAGTGGAAAGAAAAGCCCAAACTTGAGAGTACATACTTACACAGATATAGAAAAAAGAAATGCAGCCATTGACAAAGAATCTAATGATTTTCATGTATTAAGAACAGAGAGCCCCTTTGGCGACAGAGATATTACCGCCCATTTAGGGCAAAATTACTTGTTTTCTGCTTGGCATTCTTCTCAAATGCAGAGAATAAGAATTGATTGGGATCCTAGAACAGATTATAGTAAAGAAAGATTGATTGGAAAAATTCTTCAACATTATGGAACTTGGGTTTGCTCCATTACACAAGGACAACCTAAAATCGAGGCAAACATACAAACACAATATAAAACTCATGGAAAAACAGTATTTATTCCTGCCCAAAACGCAGAACGTCATCTGCCTCTCCTTTCTCATGAGCCTACTTTTGAAAAATTTAGAGGTTTAATTTTGTGCGGATACAAAATAGATGGAAGAACTGCTTATATGGGCTTGGACACAGTTTACGATGAAGAGTGGAACACAAAAAATGGAATGGTTTTTGTAGAATTTGATACATTTGATATGGTGGAAAAGATAGTTGCTTTATATAAAGACACAGCACCAGCACTAAATAGAAAATTAGGTAATAATTTAACACAGTTACTTCAGATCAAATAGAAAGCTTTAAATAATACTATCACTATAATGATAAGAAGAAAATCTATCGATTTTCGAGGTGCTCAAGAGTCCAAGCACCTTAAAAAAAGGATTCTATTAATATGAATATTAACACAATAAATCCATACGTGATGAAGATTTTAATCTCTGTAAGAGAGAAAGATAGCATAAGCTCCATTTCAAAGAGAATAGATTTATCTTATGGATGGACTTATAAATGGATTAAAGAATTAGTTAAAGAAGGAATATTAAAAGAAAAATGGAAAGGTTTGATCTTACAAGAAAAAAACAAAACTTATCAAGAAATATTAAAATTTATTAGAAATAACTTGAGTGAGACAAGCTTGTACTATTCAGTATTAAGTTTATTTGGAATAGAATATTGTTTTACTAAAACTGACGGAGTTTATTTTTGGACTGAAGGCAGATATAATATAGCAAGATATAGAGAATATTATCCTATATTCATTAAAATCAAATCAAGAGATTATTCTACCTTCTTATGGTATTGTAAAAAGTTAGATTTAAAGATTAACGCTAAAAAAGGTGTATTCTATTCTCCAGAAAAAACAGATAAGTTTAATTTTATTAAACATGGTAATAATTTAATCGAACCTTTAAATGAGACTATCATCTTTATGAAGAAAAATATTTATAATTTTGAACCTGCATTAGAAATGATTGATGAAATGTATAAAAAAGGATTGAATATCAAATATAAGGAGATAAACACTTTATAAGATGGAAGAGTTAATAAAAAAAGAAAATGATATTTTTGATATATTACAGAAGTTTATTGATGCTCAATTAGACTTTATTGTTGTAGGAGGTTACGCAGTTTCGGCATTTAAACATAGATTTTCAGTAGATGCAGATATTGTAATTCAATCTAAAGATTTGGATAAGTTCGAGGCAATAGCAAAAAAGAACAATTTTAAGAAAACTTCTGAGAAACAACTTGAAAATATTTATTCTTCTAGATTCTTAAGATACGAAAAAGACATGGCAAGTATTGATTTCTTAATTGACGCATTAGCCTCAAGAGGAACAGAAGCCTCTTTTGGATACAAAATGTTATTAGATAATTCAGTAGATAAAAAAATTATAGGTATCGAGAAGGAAATATTTGCTAAAGTCCCAATAAAAGAAATGTTGATTGTCATGAAAATTCATTCCGGAAGATTAACTGACATTAGAGATATTGCTGCTTTGTCTAAAGATGTAGATTTAGAGAGGATTAAAAAATCATTATTTATAGGCAATCTTAAAGTCGTGAATGCAAACTTAGAGAAAATTGGAAAAGTAGTAAAAGATAAGAATTTTATAGATTCATTTAAAGGTGTATTTATTGAGAAAAAGTTTGACGTTGATATGAAACAAGTCGAACAAATAGCCCATCTTAAGATTTAAAATTTTATTCTTCCCTAATACCGTCGCAGTTTGCTGCGGGGATCTAAACATAGTTAAGTATTAAACTATTAATCTATTCTATGGTGAATGAGTCTTGTAGGATCATCACATAAAGTCTTTAAGATAAAGTATCACATTGTTTTTTGTATCAAGTACAGAAAAGATTTGTTTTTAGAAGAAAAGTATGTTGAAACTGTAAAACAAGTTTGTAAAGATATAGAAGATAGATTCTACATGAAGTTTGAAACAATTGGATTTGATGAAGATCATGTACATTTTTTAATAAATATAGAGAGTTGAGAAACAAAATAAATTATTATGGTGAAGATGTGAAAGAAGAAACCGTCAGAGAAGCTTTAGAAGAAATACCACTATTAGTAAAGAAAACTTGAAAAACACACCACGTAAACTATTGCCAGATCGCTTTCTCCAACTTAGTTTCTTTACATCGTCTCTCTATTTCAGAAACAGGAAGTTTTTCCTCAGCAAAAATAACAATATCCTCAGCATCTATACGCGTCGCAAGATATCTACTATTAAGGGCAAAAACCTCATTTGCATATTTATGATCTATTTGCTTATCGACTAACGTTCTAATTCCATCTCCACCAATTTTGGGATCATAAAGATTGGCTATTTCAGGTTTAACTCTCCCATCTAATCTACATAAGTCATCAGGCGTAAATTCTGGAGAATATGCCCTCATTCTCTCAGGAGTAAAACCGCATTCTACTAACTTTAAACTATCAGTAAATGTCATGTTCGCTCTTGTTAGCTGAAGTGCTCTAATATGAGAAATATTTGCATGCCTTGTAAAAGCACTTACTATTTGCTCACTATAAAATCCTAAAGCCTTGCCTTCATTAGCATATTCAGGAGTTACTCTTCCTTCGTGTAAATCTATTACCTCCTCTATATTAAACGCTGTGCTAAATTTATTCGCTTCCGCAGGATACACACCGGCCTCATAAAGTTTTGGAATCGTACTTTGTCCTGCAGTGATAAATCTTAAATCATAAAATGGCACGATATCAGCAGGGACTTTATTCTCTTTTTCAAAAAATCTTCTTCCTTCTCTAGTCAATTTAATATTTTGTGGATCCAAAACACCATCATCAAAATCAAAATCTTTCCCAACATATACAACTAGAGGCTCTCGATTATCATAAGATTGTTGTAATGTTCTTCCTTTTGGATCTGGTTCGAATTGAGCTAAGGAAAAACCTAAACCAATACCTGCTAATATTCCTCCAATAACTGTAATTACATGAGGGGGTTCAAATTTCATTATTATCTCGATTCATATAACCTTTTAATGTTTTCTCTTCAAAAGTAATCTAAAAAAGTAGTGAAAACTAATTATTTTTCTTCCACACTTCTTATATAATACCTCTTCTCAAAAGGAGAGTTCGTTAAATGAATACGAATAAGAAGATCCATAATAATACCAGATGTGAAGAATAATACGGCGATTATGAGGAAGAAAATACCCAAGAAAAACCATCCGTTTCTGTTTACAGAGAGACCAAAAACTGCTCTCGCGACTATAGATTGAACAATTGCGAGAATACCTATAATTGTGCTAAACAAGCTAAGATATCCAAACATATGCAATGGACGCTGATAATATTTCTGAATAAACCATATGTATATCAAATCTATAAGTCCGCGAACTGCTTTAGATGCACCATATTTTGTTCTTCCATGAATTCGCGGTCTGTGATTTACCTCAAGTTCAGAGATGCGGAATCCTTTCCATCTCAGTAAAGCCAGAATATAACGATGCATTTCTCCTTGAAGATCAAGAGCTTTTACAGCCTCTTTTCTGTAAACTCTCAAAGTGCATCCTGTGTCGTGCACTTTATCATTTAATAAGAAAGAACGCAAAACTCTTCCGGTACGAGAAAGAAGTTTTATTCCACCATTATCTTTTCTATTTTTTCTCCATCCTGTTACAACATCAAGTTTATTCATTTCAAGTTTATCAATAAGTTTAGGAATGTCTTTAGGATCGTTTTGTAAGTCCCCATCCATTGAGATAACAATTTCCCCTTGTGATTCTTTAAATCCTGCATCTAGTGCAGTTGCTTGTCCATAATTTCTGTTTAAATTAATGATCTTCACATTTTTTAGTTCCCTTAACTCTAAAATCGATTTATCTCTGCTTCCATCATTAATATAAATAATTTCATATGTGCCAAGTTTATCCATTACCTCTTTTATCTCTCTATCCAACTGTGCAATATTCCCTTCTTCATTATAAATTGGAACAACAACAGAAAAATCAATCTTTTTTAATGTTTTAGAATTTTCTTTTACCATCTACGCACTATATTGATGAGATATTTAAGGCTATATTATCACTATAAACAGATGATATATACTCTTTTATGTAAAAATCATTAAATACTTTGTTTTATTAAAAACTCTATGATCTGGCCATTCAATGTGATCGCGTCTAATTACGCACGAAAAGAAGCAGCAAGAAAGCTGTCTTTACAGCTTATTGCTGAGTTTGAAATCAAATTTTTAGATTTTTTAACTGATAATTCAAAACTTGAAAATCTTGGCTTATCAGATCCACAAAGAGACACTTTAACTGCATTAATCCGAGGTAATAAACTTGGGATGCGTGAAAGTTATGAAGAGAGAATATCGAGAGGAAATATAATCTCTCCAAGCGCAGTTGATATCATTCCTTCTGAACAGCATGCTAAAGGTCAAGAATTTCAATGGGCTAGATTAGATGAAGATACAGATGAACTTATGTCAGCCTATATGGAAGTTAATTGGTTGAGAAGAGAAAACCGCCCATATTCCGTTCATATTTCATCAGATGTTTCACTTTTGGCAAAAATAGTCGGCGATACACATAAGTTAGAAAACGATATAGATGCTCATACCGGGATAAGAACTTTTGGTGCGGAACTATATTTTGCTTTTACACAACATCCAGTATCAGAAGTAGTGGATGTTGCGAAACTCCTTGTTCATCGTCCTGGAGGAGCGTTTTGGAAAGATTCGAATTTTAAAGATAGAATAAGAGTTACATACGAGGATGATATAGATAATTGGTTTTATCTAGGAAATATTAAGCAACCACTAGTGGTAAATCCTAAGAACGCATATCATGTCTATGCCAGAAATATGCGAGAAATAACTTTTGGAGATCGAGTGGCAGAGATAGGCCGGGCAGGGATAGCTTAATTTATTTTTTATGTCAAGGAACTTGACAGATAATTAAACCTAGATAAGAGAAAAAGAATACGCGTTTACAGCATAATTATTTCCTCATTTCTGCCCAAACTAAGTAATGATCGCTTTGTTCTTTCGTTACGTTTTTGTCTATTCCATAACGAAGTAATTTGGTTTCTGCTTTATCTGTAAGTATAATTCTGTCATACGCACAATCTGTATTTGTGACTGTTGTATCTTCATTATCTTTCACAACCCACGTGAAATCGGAGAATTCTTGTCCATTGCGTAAATAGTAAGTACAATCAGCATTAAAATCACCGATTATCATCTTGTATCCCTCATTTTTTACAACATCATCCAAATGATCTAGTTCGTTTTTTACATCTTCCGGCTTTATATGAATATTAAACACTGTAAGATTGTAACTTCCCATATCAAAAGAGACCTCAATAGGAGGTCTTTCCCATCTATCTAGTTGATCAGGATTGTAATCAATCATATAGTTTGCCTTTATCCCTTTTTTTGTTATTATTCCATATTGTTCTTTGCTACTCGTTCTTCCGGCTCTACTTGAAGTTTCACAACTATAATTTTCAAGTTTTGCACAAAGTTTATCAAAAGCAGTATCAGAAATATCTCTTATTTCCTGTACAAAAACAATATCATAGTCATCAATTTTCGAAGCATAAGAGTTCAATAAATCCTCTTTTGACGCTTTCGTAACTCCGTAAATCTCTAAATTCCAATTAGCAATCTTTATCCCCTTTTCATTAGCATTATCAATACTTACAATATTTCCTGTTGTATCAAAGTCATAATTGCTTGAAACATAGTACAAACCAATACCTATTACAATTAATATCAAAATTGTCAATAAACTCTTTTTCTTCATTATTATTCTATCGTGCTAAGATTATTTAAAATATCTCAATTTATCTAGATTTTGTAGTATTCGTTGGCCAATAAGCGCCGAGAGTATTCACTTTAGCCGGGGTCGTGTATTTCTTTGACGCTCTTAGCACCATTTCTCTCGTCCGCTTTTGTGGGGTTTCTTCTAGCAGAAAGTAATTTAGATGATCTACGGCGGACTCGAATCTTCTTAGTTTTTGCTTTTGTTCCCTGTAGAGGTATTCCACAACATCTTCTCTTACTCCTCTGTAGATAACTGCTTCACTAAATTCCCTGCCCTGATCAAAGAACTCGACTACCTCATCGACGGAGAGAACGAAACCATCAGATTCATCTTCCCGAACGGAATCTAAGATAGTCGCACCCGGACAATATCCCAAATAAAACGGAACCAAGCTAAATTTTTCTCCATCGCCAACATAGTATTCGCTTTCAGGCCTAAAAGAAATACTATTTACTCCCTCATTCCGGATTAGATTTAATTTTAAACTCTCAACATTTCTTCCATTTTTCAATAGTGCTAGAGCCTTATCGCCCTTAAAGATAGATTTTATATGATATCTACCAAATATTTTTAGTCTTCCGGTAGGGAATGTTCGTACATCGTCTACTAAGTCTAATGGTCCTTCACCATCATAACTTACAAAATCCATATTTTCAGTATAAGTATTCATGCTAAAAGTTAAAAAATTAAGGGTTTTTAAAGCTGACTAATGCCTGTGTTGTCCGATATACTATTTATAAAATTAATATGTTTTTCATTATTTTCCATAAACTCTATACAATTCCCTTTTTCTATATTCTCTTACAAATCCTAACAATTTTTGCACTTTTTCCAAAGTTGGAAGATTTTTAGGCGCATTTACAGCATCTACAAAAATAGGATCGGCAAACATAGTTGCCATTGGACCAATAATGTCTTTTCCTTCATCTAGAGCAGTTTCGTACTCTAAAATTCTATCTTGAGACGCAAAATAACACTCGGCTGTTTCTTTTAACGGAAAAACTTGTTTCATCGTTTGATCCATATGTAGTCTAGTTCTAAAGAATTTATCAGTATTTAATTTAGAAGCTTTAAGTCTTTCTTCTAATGTGCTTGTTAAGACCTGATAATGCGCTTTTGCAACATTTGAAAAAGCGTGTGAGAAAGAACAATACTGCATAAAAAGCGCAGATAATTGAAGAATATTTTCAGGTACTCTTATTTCAGCTGAAGGATTCATATTAAATCCAGAAAGAGGATTATTTGGTTGCATCTTCATTACATAATTTACAGCCATAATTCTCGGATCACTTTCTCCAATTTCCTGAAAACCATTTATCGGAGGTGTAGCATCAACAAAAATAAAAACGTTTCCAAGAGAAACGTCTCTCGTTCGTAAAACTGGTAAAACTTCAGATCTCATTCCGGCGATCTGCACATTTTCATAAAGTTCAATAAGAACGGTATTGATTCTAGCTTCCTTTTCTTGTTTCATTTTATTTTGAATATTTGGCTATTTCAGCATTACTTGGTCTCCTGACTGGAGGCGGAGTTAGAAGATCATTAACCGTAAAAGGAGTCCAAACAATCGATCTTGGGAATGGAGCATTTCTTCCAATATATTCATTAGACATCGTGGTGTTTGCCCATATAAGATATTCATTTATCGCAAATGCCTTTCTTTGTTTGTCAGTTATTCCAACTCTATCAAAAAATTCTTTAAGTCCTAACGCATATTCTCCATAGGGGGTTTCAACAATTTGCGAACCTCTTTTAAATGGAAGAATTCTAAATACGGCCTCTTTTTCTTCCATTTCTAAATTTCTAAGTTCTCTGTCACTATCATACGCCAAAATCGCTTCATGAGTTATTATAATGTGCTCAGAAGGAGTAAGGTTTTCTCTTGCAGGAAATAGTACACCCTTTTTTTCATTTTCTCCATCTTCTACCGTCACTCTGCCTTTTTCTATCCATCTTAATTGATGCCATATACATCTTCCCCTATATTCACTTAATCTGTCTTCATTTTCCTGATCAGCAGAGGCCCTTAATCTCTTTTTGCCTTCTCTAAATACGTGTTCTATCTGCTCCAAAGAAAGACCGAGTAAGCCCATTCTATTTCTGAATTCTGTTCCAAATCCTCCATCATTAATTGAAGAGGATCTGTAAACAAGTTCAAATGTAAAGTATTCTGGAAACCTACAGGTACCGAGTACAGGGATTCCTATACTTTCTTGTCTTTGAACGTCTTTTTTGGGCACATTATCATCTTTTCCAAAAAAATCAAAAAAACTTTTATTGTTTCTCATTTGAGTTAGATTTAAAATTTAACTAAGGCATAGATTAATTTAGTCTTTAAAAACATTTCTCTAATTTCTAGATAAATTAATCCTTCTTTGTTGCAACCCGCAATACTTGTGAATATTTATCTGTTATCCCAGGAACTCCAGAAAGTCCGGTTTCTATCGCATGAATATGCTTTGCCTTCTCGCCGAAGCACTC
>CAZQLX010000034.1:0-9086 GCA_964594495.1 Candidatus Woesearchaeota archaeon
ATAATCCTGAATCCAGCCTCTTGCCGCTTTTCTCACATAGGGATTATTATCCATTTCCCCAATTAATATTAATTCCGGCTCATATACTTGTCTCTTACCTAAAACATTCACGGCTTTAGTCCTCACACTAGATCTTGGATGATTTTGAGCCAGACCAAGAATTTCCTCATCGCTCATTCTTTGAGCGCCATTATATTCTCCAGCTAATTCTATAAGTAATTTTCTTACACTTTCTAATCGTAAATCAAATTGAGTATTCATATTCAAGAAAAATAATTTAATTAAAGCTTAAGCTGCAGGTGCGACTTTAGCTTCTTCCTTCACTTCTTTAGGTTTATTTTGGTCTGCAAAAACCTCATTTAACGGCTTCTTACCAGCCTTAATTACATTAATGTTAATTTGTGATACTGCCCCAGATATCGTCTTTCCTCTTACAGTCTTTCTTCTTCTCATGCCTTCAGTATTGTCTCGCATTCCCCATCCTTTTGTTAATAAAAGTGATTTCAATCCTAAACCAACTACATCTCTAGAAAGTGGAAATCCAGCACTATCGCTTCCTCCTGTAATCTCCAATTCATACCCTTCTAATTCAGTTTTAATCTCCTTTCCATCAAACCTATCCCCTAATGACTTTCCCGACAAGAAATCTGACTCTGTCTCTAGTTTCCACGCTTTTCCTTTTACAGAGATATTTAGTTTAAATGGCATACTGATTTGTTATTTGAGAGATTTATAAAGATTGTGCTAATCTTGACTTTTGATCAATCCGAGCATTTTGAGCACGTTCCTCGCGAGTCATTTTCCAAGCTTGTCTAGCTCTTTCATGGCTAATCTCATTTTGGCGCATTAAAGTATCCATAGAAACAGGATTACTTAAATTTCCACCTGGATCTCCTCTTATGTTTCCAAAATCTTTTGCAGTGGACACAAAATAATCAATTACAGCTCCATATATTCGTCTTACGGGCTTTGCTATTATTGTGTATACCGTATCAAGCTCACTTTTAATTGTCATCATCTTTCGACTAAAATAGTCTATTTAAATCATGCGGTTATCTTCTTATTTTCTGCCACCAACGTTCTGCTGTCTGAGTTTTTCAAAGCGCCCACTCCAAACTGGGGCGGGTGGTCGGGGGCAACAGACAGATTTTAAACATTTTTATCTTCGACAATTTCGTTTAAGTGCGATTAAATCTTTCTTCTTTTGGATATGCTTAAACGAAATGAAATATCAAATTCACGAAGAAAAACTAGCCTTACGCTTAATCAACCTTAACGGAACTTTTAAACAAAAACTAACTCTAACAACTGCCTCTTGTATCGGAGATAACAACAAACGCCGAGCGCGTTCGGCGCTTCGCGCCTCACAAACTATTGTGGCTATTTTTCTTTT
Source organism: Candidatus Woesearchaeota archaeon (assembly GCA_964594495.1). GTDB lineage: Archaea > Nanobdellota > Nanobdellia > Pacearchaeales > GW2011-AR1 > CAZQLX01. The sequence continues at coordinate 1,394 of CAZQLX010000034.1, forward strand.
TGAGAAAAACAAGATCATAACAACTTAACATTACATCTATTATTTTCACAAACTACTTTCATTTCAGGACAACACACTTCTGGACAAACTTCAGCAGCTTTACAATTATTCTGTGCATGCCAAGTTTTTTGATATTTTTCATTAACTATATCCTCGTAAGAAAATCCTCCGCATCCACTACAACTACACCCACAATCTACAGGAACACAATCACTATCATATTCACAATATTTCATCTCTTCTAAAGAAACAGATGATACTGAAACACCTTTGTATATGAAGAAAGCAACTAATACCAATATTATAACAAGAACAACAAAAATAAAATATTTCGCACTTCTATTCATCCCTCTTATAATGTTTATAATATTATAAATCTTCTTACCAACCCTTTATTACGGACAATTCCTGCAAAACTTTCAATTCCGAGGCAGAGAACAAATCCTTGTTTTTCTTGAAATCCTTAAACTGTCTCTCAGAAATATTTGCATACAAATACTTCTTATCTCCTAATTTTCTCTCGAAATTAACTCCTGGAAGAGATATTGCTAATTCCTCTCCTTCTTTTGCTTCTTCTACAGTTTCCTTATCCCTCTGTATACTTTTTACCCTTGCAATTTCTTCTCCGGTTTCATCAATTAAAGGGAGACCAACTCTCAATCTACCTGCTATGACACGAACGCCGAAAATAGCAGGATTTAAGTTCCTAAAAACAAAATTATGTAGTATCTCCAATTTGCAAACCGTTGCAAGACCCATCATTTTCTCTCTTGTTATTTCCTTTTCTCTCTCTGTTCTCCATGTTTGCAAATCTTCAATTAATTTGTACACAACTTCATTTTTTATTATTTTAACATTTTTCAAAACATCGAGGTCTTTTTCCATCTCAACATTAAAACCAAGTATAACTGCATCAAGGGGATTTATCTCCAAATTTGCCTTTGCCGCATTTAAATCCCCCTTCCCTATTGATCCAATCCCAGCTTTTAGTATTTGTATATTCGCCTGTCTTAATAATGTAATAAGAGCTTCTAAACTTCCCAAAGAATCAGCTTTAATTATAATTCCTTGACTGTCTAATTTTATTGCATTTGAAAATTCTTTTTTAAACTGAGCAACAACTTCTTTAATATCTTCTTTAACTTCCTGGAAAGGCATTCCTGACAAAACTCCTTCTGTATGCGTTAATTGAACCCTTATCCCAGAGGCTGCACTTACGCCTTTAGCAGCCTTATATTTAGTACTTAGGGGTAAAATTTCTTGTAACGATCTTACTTTAGTTAAAATAGGATCTCCAAAACTAGCAATTACTAGATTATCTCCTTCATCTATATTCCCATCATAAAGAATCGCTTCGGCAAAATTCCCCGTCTTATCTTTCTTTACTTCAAGAATAACTCCTTTCGCTTTCTCACTTACTTTTAATTTTTCCTTTAAAAATTTCTGGCACAATCCACAAAGAACAAATAATAGTTCAGAAATTCCTTCTGCAGTTTTCGCACTGCACGGAACAATAGCTATTTGTTTTGTAAAATCAGTAACATCACAATACAGAGCTGAGTTAAAACCATGTTCTTCAAGACTTCCCTGGAAAGTTAGTAAAGCTTCTTGGAATTCTTCCGCAACATTTACCGCCTGCATTCCTATACTCTCTTTCAAATTATCTCTTCTTGTCCATCCCGAAATTGTGTCAACCTTATTCAAAGCAATCACGAATGGCACTTTATTAGCCCTTAATATTTCCAAAACCTCAACAGTCTGCGGCTTTATTCCTTCTTTTATACTTACTACAAGAATCGCCAAATCAGCTAAACTTCCTCCTCTTTTTCTTAAATTAGTAAATGCTGCATGCCCTGGTGTATCTATAAAAAGAAATCCAGGAATATCCAATTTTATTCCTTGTTTTTCAATTAAAGGGCAAGTTTTTCTAATCTGTTCAAAAGGATATTTTGTAAAACTTATCTTCTGCGTAATTCCTCCCGCCTCATCACTTTGTAATTCAGTCCCCCTAAATCTATCTAATAAACTCGTCTTTCCGTGATCTACATGTCCAACTACGGTAACGATTGGCTGGCGGATTTTATGTTCTGATGCCATACCTACCATAAAAAATCTCTCTATAAAAAGCTTTATAAATAGACTAAACAACCCCAAAATATGATAAGTATGCTTCAAGAGTTTCAAAAAAAATTAAAGGTAATTGTTCATAGAAAGCTTTCATATAGCGATCTTGAAAAAGTAAAGCAAGACATACAAGAGACTCAGGCAAAGGGTAATGTGGCGGTAACAAAAGACTATTCCATAATCGAAGGAGAACCACAATTAAAAGTAACTTACGAAGCAAGCAATTCGGCAGATTCTGATACTCAAATTTATGCTCCTAGAACTATAACTTATCGATATAACCAAGATGGGGATCTTGTAGAAAGAGTGAAGACTAGGGAAGGAAATATAGAACTTAGTAGACGCGTTGAGGTCACACAATTTAATCCTCCTGGTAGCTGGATCGGAAGAAGAATATTACAAACAGATCGAAATCATTCTCTTTCTCACAACTGAAAATTATAAATAATTTTCAGTTTTATTGTAATAAATTAGGATAATGTAACCTACGGAGAAAACAATTGGTTGTCCTATTTTTGTTGTATTTGTCATATCTCATAGCCTCCATGTAATTCGTACTCATTGTCTAAAACAATAAACCGCTCTTTTTAAAGCTTCACAGAAAAAGAACTACATTTCCATATCATCAATATCTGCAACTTTGGGTTTCTTTCCAGTTTTACTTTCACTCTTAGGTTCTTTCTTTATAGATGTAGAATGACTAGAAATACCGTGTCCTGATGATCCCGAACTCAAACTTGCTTGCGTTGTTGCCCCAACAGCAGCTACAGCAGAAGCTAATTCATTTTCATCAACAGAATTAATCATTCCCTTGAATTCCTTAAACTTATCAGCCGGAATCCTTGTTCCCGCTTTTGTAAATCCCGTATATCTCTCCCCTTTTACAAACTCTCTAATCGTTAATCCTACTTTACCTCCAAAATCATCTATTCTTATTACTATGTCGGTATCCATATTCTTAGAAATCTTTCCGATATCTTTTTCCATACATTTAGTTCGTTTGCTTTATATTTAAATGTTCTTCTCATTTTGTCACACCTTTTGGTAAATTAAAATAGAAACCCTTAAAATGTTCTTTTTCCCTGTTAAAAACATGTTAAAGCTTTACAATACCCTAACGAGAAAAAAAGAAATATTTAAGCCGATAAATCCTCCTAATGTAAGTATGTATTCTTGTGGCCCCACAGTCTATTGGTATGCTACAATAGCAAATCTAAGAACATATATTTTTAGTGATATTCTAAAAAGAGTTTTACAATACAATGGCTTCAAAGTAAAGCAAATAATGAATATTACTGATGTAGGTCACTTAACTTCAGATGCGGACGAAGGAGATGATAAGATGGAAAAAGCAGCAGCAAAAGAAGGTAAAAAGGCACAAGAGATTGCAAACCATTATTGGCAAGTCTTTAGGGAAGATTTCAAAAAATTAAACATTTCAGAACCGACTACATGGTGCAAAGCAACAGATCATATTAAAGAACAAATAGAATTAATTAAAAAATTAGAAAAGAAAGGATATACTTACAAAACATCTGATGGAATTTATTTTGATTCTTCTAAATTCAAAAATTACGAAAAACTGGCCAAGTTAAAAAAAGAAGGTCTTGAAGCAGGAAAAAGAATTGATGTTAGAGAGAAAAAACATCCTACAGATTTCGCACTTTGGAAATTCTCATCTCGTCCGGGAGAAAGACAACAAGAATGGGAATCTCCTTGGGGCCTAGGTTTTCCAGGATGGCACATAGAATGCTCAGCGATGGCAATAAAATACTTAGGAGAACATTTCGATATTCACACAGGAGGAGAAGATCATATCCCGGTTCATCACACAAATGAAATAGCCCAATCCGAATCAGCTACAGGAAAAAAATTCGTAAACTATTGGATTCATGGAGCTTTCCTCGTATTCAAGGGAGAGAAAGTGTCCAAATCTACTGGGGGATTGTATACCGTTTCAGAATTGGAATCCATGAATTATCCTGCACTTGTATATAGATACCTATGTTTAACGACACATTATCGTAAACAGATTAATTTTTCCTCAGAAAACATTGATGCGGCTAAAAACGCATATGAAAGACTTAAAAGAAAAATTATAGAGTTAAAATCTCAACAACATAAAGGAAAAGATAAAGCAAAAGAATATCAATTAGAATTCGAAAAAGCAATTAATGATGATCTTAATATTCCTAAAGCACTCCAAGTTTTTCTAGCAGCTTTAGATGACTTTGATTTCGATCCAAAAGCAAAAATAAAACTTCTGGTAAAATTTGACTCCGTTCTCGGATTAGGCATAGAGAACATGAAAGAAGAAATCATAGAAATTCCTAAGGAAGTAAAAAACTTAATAGAAAAACGTGAACAAGCAAGAAAAAGCAAGAATTGGGCTCAATCAGATATTCTCAGAAACATGATTAAAGAAAAAGGCTATTTAATTGAAGACAAACCAGATGGAATGAAAATTAGTAGAGTAAACTAATATGAGTAAACATATATTCTGTGACAAATGCGGAAAAATACTACAAATAAAAACAGATAATAACAAAGTCCATGGCATTTGTAATTGTGGATTTTCAGGAGAAATAACTCCATTAATATTCAAAGACAAATCATTCTCAAAACAAGAAGAAACAGGAAAAGGAGTAGCTAAAAAACCTAAAACCCTCGGTTTTCCTCATGTATGCATAAAATGCAAATACAAAGAATGCGATTTAGAAGTTATAGGTGCTCCGTACAGTGACGAATCAGACATTTATTTGTACAAATGTAAAAAATGTGGTTTTATAGAGCGCCAGGCCGACGGAAGCGGAAATAAATGAAACTAAGGTAATACTTAGTTTGAGCCAGATAAGTAAACAGTCATTGAATCATGTTTCGGATCATAATGTATAACTCTATCTTTTTCTCTATTAAATTCCTCATGTGCAACATAAATTCCACGTAAAAAAAGATCCGACATGATCTTTTTTCTTGAAGAATCTTCACCAAAATTAACAAATGCTCTAGCATGTTTCAAATCTAATCCTCTTCTCCTTGCATCTTCAACTAGCTCTGTAACAACAGTATCATATCCAACCAAATCGCTTTCCCTATGTTTGCTTCTTCCATAAGCTCTTTGAGGATAGGCGTGTGCCATTAAAGCCTCCTCGCCAAAATCTAATATAACAGCAGAACATCCATAAAAACCATGAGATATTAAAGGACCTTTGTTATATTCAATTCTACCTTCAGAAACTTCCTTAATCTTATTAGTAGCATTACCATTTGAATTATGTGAAAAAGACAGAACACTAGCTGCAGCTAAAAGTCCTGCCCCAAATATGGTCATTAATGTTTTTTTCATTATTCTCAAGAATAAAATGAGCCTTTAAATCTTTGCAAAATTAACTACAACTCAAGCAATTTTTCAAGTAAAGGAAATTCTTTGTATGGTTGTTTAAAAGTATCTGATCCCATGTGTCCTTCCCCATGTAAAACTATTAATCTTCCACCGAGATGATCAAACATATATTTACCCTCTTCATGATTACATCCCCAAGGATCATTATCAGAGTTAATGAACGTTATATCTCGCACATTATTTCTTATTCTCTCCCAATCATATTGAGCTTTTAAAATAGGCTCAGGCTTTCTATCTGGCTCACAAGGTCTGGCATAACCAGCTACTAGAATTGCTTTATTTATTCTCTGAGTTAGAGACTCAAGAACAGCCAATACTAAAGGACTTCCCGCAGAATGTCCTATTAAAACAGTACGTTCCGTAAATTTTCCACCTTTAAGAACGAAAGGTAGTTGAACATCTAAGTCAGGTGTATCTGGATTAGGTAACTGTGGTGCCCAAACATCGTACCCTTTAGATACTAGAAATTTTCTAATTTGAGGTTGCCAATATGAATCTGGCGTACAAGATGTCCCGTGTAACATTATTGCATTTAACATGCCAAAAAGCACTTTCATGATTATTTAAATTTTATCATGTTTTGGAAAAGATTTACTAGTCAGATTCATCAACAATAACACCATATCTAAGCCTATTAGCTCCTCTTTTCCCTCTTAAGTTTTCTCTAACTTCATAGACAAATGTTCCATGGGTTAAAGGTATAACTCTAGGTGAAATCGGTCTTTTTATAACATAATCACAATCAGTTCTTTCGCTTTCTCTAATTTCTCCACCAAAATAATTCCAAGCACCATGCCCAACATGCAAGTAGGCATAAAGTTTTCTTCCAGCTCTAGTATCTAATCTCTCAGGACTAAATCTAAATAACCTTGTAAATCTTAGCTCTTTTGGATTTACTAATTTACGACTTTTATAGGGCATTATATAATAAAAGAGATGATCTTTTTAATTCTTTCTAGAACAAATAACGCCTGGACCCGGAATCGAACCGGGAGATCCCGAAGGAAAATGCATCTCGAGTGCATCGGAGTACCATTGTCCCATCCAGGCATATACAAATCAATCAAACAAGATATTTAAACCTTAAAGAATCAACAAAATTATAAATTATAAAATATCAACTATTTTCCCAATATCTGTTTTCAAAGAATATAACATTGGAGGTCTATAAGATACCTCTCTCTTAATTCTCTCTTCTTTAAGGATATTTAAAGAAAGTAATTTCTTAGCAAAATTTCTCTTATCAAACTTCTTATCAAAAACAATTTCATACATTTTTTGAATTTCACCTATTGTAAAATTTTTAGAAAGCATGGAAAAAGCAACAGTTGTATATTCAAACTTCCATTTTAATCTCTTTAATGCATATGTTAATATCTCTTTATGATCGAAAGCTAAAGTAGGTAACTTTTTAAGAGAAAACCATGCTGCTTCTGATGCATCGGTCTTCGCTTCCAACTTAATATTCGCTGAATTTATCAAAGCTATATAAGAAACTGTAATTACTCTTCCCCTCGGATCTCTTTTTGGATTTCCAAAGGTATACAATTGTTCTAAGTATACTCCTTTTACTCCTGTTTCCTCTTGTAACTCCCTAAGTGCGGCCTCATCTAAAGATTCATCGATCCTTACAAATCCCCCTGGAATAGCCCATTTATCTTTAAAGGGTTCAATTTTTCTCTTTACAAGCAATACTTTTAACTCGTTATTTTCGAGAGTAAAAACAATAATATCAACGGTGACAGAAGGCCCTGGATAATCTTTTTCCATAGTTTTTTTAAGACATTAAGGTATTTAAATTTTTAATTTCTGTTCCAACATTTCAAAATAAGGAGTAAGACACAATCTATAATTATCTGCCCTCTTAAAATCCTCTAACAGTTTTCTTTGTCTATCATTTGCCTTCTTTCCAGGCAAATTTGCAATTAAAAGAACATCACTATCTTGTAAATCGACTCCAAATTCGATATACAAATCCCTAATGATTGCCTTTTGCCATTCTCTATATTTATCATACAATCCCCTAGGACCAATTGTCTCCGCTAACTTTAGAGCTTGAAACAATCGAACCGTATCTTTAAACCATCTATTTCCATACATAGTAAGAACTTACTCTCTAGAAAATGCAAACCCCCCTATTCTAAATCTGAAAACACCATAGGGTTT
>CAZQLX010000035.1:0-1998 GCA_964594495.1 Candidatus Woesearchaeota archaeon
ATCTCTCATCCATTCTTCTTGATTTCTTCCACCCGCCCTTATCAACTGTTCATGTTTATCAATCAATCTATATCCATAATCTAAATCTCGATCATCTGGATGTTGAACTCTTTTATAAGTTTGTTCTAATGTAGGCATGTCCAATATTTCAACTTCACCCATACCATTAACAAAAGAATCTAAACGCATATCCGTAACAGTTACCCTTTCTCCTAATAATCTTCTTCGAATAAAATTAATTTTTGGAGCTTGACCATAGCTTGTTTTATTATAAACTTTCGCTGAATTCGTTGATAAAGGGAGAAAGAGAAATGATTCACGATCTTCTGGCCCAAACAAAATAATCGGAATGTCTTCGCTTGATGCAAAAGCAAAAGGGTCAATTGAACTTTGCTCTCGTTTTCTAGACAGATCTTCTCCTCTCCGGGCTCCTAATATCTTAAGAAGTTCAGGATTGTATCAAATGTGCCCTCTCCTTGCGCAACTCGTATACCTGTGAATCTCATACCAAACTTATTTCTTATCTATATTTAAAGATAATATCTATTTTTTATCAGTAAAAGTAGTGAAAAATTACTCTTACAAAATATGTAAAGCTCAAAAACAAAAATATAAATAATAATCAAATCCTTCCTTATTATGGGAAAAACACGTATACGTGCCGAGCCGGTGAAAAGACTCATGGCTCGTTTTGGTTTTCATTCTCCAAATAATGAACAAATTGTTATTTTTTACCTTCTTGGCCCTGTTAAATATTCTGAATTGATGGAAAAATTAAATACAACTGCAGAAAGATACGCTTTTCATGATGCAAAATTTAAAGGAATAACTAACCCGGAAGATATTAAACATTTGCGAGATTATTATTTAAATGATTATCTAGCAAAAGGAGTTTACTCTCAATTAGTAAAACTACCGAAAAGAGTGAGAGATGTGTATAATTTTCCTGATATTTCAGATGAACAAATAGAAAAGATTTTTGCGAGAAGAAAAGCTAATAAATCAACAAAAGCAGAAGTCATGACTGTTCCAGTAAGAATAAGTGATGCAAAAAGTATAGACTCTCTAACCTTTACCGTATATCATTCTAAAGATTACCATTTTTTCAATTAAAAACTTAGACACTCTCTGTATTTGTACATTCCTTTATATTTCCATCCGGCAGAAAACTTGGAGATATACAATTCCATTTTTACATCGCCATTATTAATAGCTTCTTGAATCGTTTTGCAAAAACCGTCCGACATTCTAGGAATATACGATGAAGGGATTTCAACCAACGCATCCGGGTTCTTAGCTTTACCTTCAACAACCGAGCCCTTTCTTATTACATATTCATTTTGTGTAGTTTTTAATGATATTTCCGCGTTTTCAGGAAGATCATCCACAATAGTCAGAGAGGATAAATATGTTGCTAGATTTGATTCTGTGACTTTTATTTGTGGTCCAACAATCTCACTTCCTTTTTTCTCTTCAATCTTCTCTTTAGTTGAATTATTGTATAGAAAAGCCCCTACAAAAATTAAAACTAAGACCAATACTCCAATTAATACAATTATCGCCCATTTTTTCATTATTTTATCTCATTGTTAAGTTTATTTAAACTATTCTATAGTATGTTTTCCATAATACGAAAGAATTTATAGCATTTTTTCTCTAAGAGTAAATGAGTTTATCAGATAAGCTTGTCGAACTAAATTTTTCTAAACAAATGGAAAATATTCAAGCTGCCTTTATGGCACAAAAAAGAATTCTTCACGTTCAAGCCCATTTAATCCAAACTCGTGGAAATTCTGAAAAGCCTGCAGATATAACCTGGATTACAAATCATAAAACTTTAACTCATTTTACCCCAGGTTCTAATTATGTGCCCTTTCCCAAAGAGATTCCTCCTAGTGTAGTTTTAAGTCTTACAGACGCAATAAGAGATTATAACGATTTAGGATGGGCTCCATGTTTTAATCTCGAAGGAAAACCAGACGCAATAAACCAGTTTGG
>CAZQLX010000035.1:2008-7476 GCA_964594495.1 Candidatus Woesearchaeota archaeon
TTATTGAACCCAATTAAAGATAAAGCTTTCCTTCTTTGGAGATTACCATTAACCGTGAGAGATAATCAAAGAAAACTCGTAGGAGAATTGAACGATCCAATCGTTTCATACAAGGATCTTATGACTTATATAGAATGTCTCGTTCCACCATTTCCCCAACCCTATCCTGGATTAGGTTAATTCAAGTAACTATACTGATTCTTCAATCCTTCTAATCCGTTAACAACGCAAGGGAAGAAAACAGTATTATTTATATCCGGTAAATTTCCATTATCAGATATACTCTGATTTCTACACGCCGTAACAATGTTTTGAATGTCCTCTATTAAATTATCAGATAATAAATCGGAGTCTGAAATTGTCTCTCCCGCCTTAAGTTGTTGAGCTCTAAATTCGGCACTGCATGTTTGTACACAACTAGCGTTAGGAGCATTTACTGTTTTGTTATTGAACATTTGTTCAACTAATGGGCATTTATATTGACATAAAACACTGTTATAAAGTGCTTTCTTATAATCATTAATTTGTGAGCTTTCAGAATTCGCAGGAATGTAAGCAAAAACAAAATAAGCAATTGCAAAAGCTACTACAAAACTAATTACTGCAGTAACAAGAATGTCTTTACTTCTACTTCCTTTTTCTGCATGAGAATGAGAAACCTTTTCTCCAGATTTTTCTTCCTTTTCCATTGTTTTAGTTTCTAAATTTGATATTTAAACTTTCTTAGATTTTATTGTCATGTCGAGTAGTTAATTTTAAGCTTGAACGAAAGATTATAAAAGCAGTTATACTGAATAAATTGATGAGAAGCGATAATAAATTAATGCTCGTTGGAATTATCTCAGTTGTAATGCTTTTAGCTCTAATTGCCGCTCTCTCCTTAAACTCTTCAAATTCTTCTCTAACATCTACAGCACATGTTGTATCTTCTGAAGAGAAAAACAACTATCTTAATCTCTATGTAACCGAGCAAGGCTCTATTAAAATAAGTCCTATAAATTACTATTGTAATGATGAATGCTCCCTTTCTTTTTCAAACAATGAAGAGCTAATTATTTTTGCATCTCCCTCACAGGATTCAGCTTTCTTACACTGGTCCGGAAGCAAAGAGTGTAATGGAAAAATATCCTCGGAGTTAAAGTTAAGGGTTAATAGAAATATTTCCTGTACAGCCGTATTTACTTGATTACACCAAACCATAATACTTACCCTCAACAAGTTGGGGCTACAATTATTAATCATCAATTATTATAGATAATAAATTTGAATTTTTATTTTGACAAATAATTAGAGGGGATTATTTAAGACGCAGCGTACTTAATCTCTATTTCTTCTTTTTCTTTGTTCTTTTTCTTCCTGGGCTCTTTTCCATTTATAGAAGCTTATTCCTTCTTCAGGTAAATCAACTCTAAATCCAATCTTTGTGTAAGGTTTTCCGAATGTGGTTGTAGTTTCATGTTCAAAAGTTAAATGTCCTGCCCAAGGAACCGTGCATACTGGCAACTTTGTTTTTATCTGGACTCTAATCAAGTCATCACTATCGAAAAAGAATCCACTTGTTGCTGTAGACATATAATCTAGCCTAAAACTTAATGTGCCGTCTAAACTATCTGATCTTTCTTCTAAAACTGCATACCCTTCTCCAACCCAATCATGCCACCTTCCTCTTTTATTTTCGCCTTCCTCTTTTAGACGAGTAGCCTTTCCCAAGTTTCCTCTTTTTTCAGCTTTTCTTCTTTCCTTATCTACTTTAGTATTATCTTCTATAATACCTAAAGGAAGAGTAACTATTCCTTCATTAAAAGAGAAAGTTGCATCCATATTTCCGCCTATTCTTGGGTCAGCTTGTTCCTCATTTATAGCATCTAATGTTCTTTGAGCGTATTTGTGAGGTGTATTTGTTATAGACCTGTTTAATATAGCAGATGTAATATAATCAAGGGTTTCTGAGGTAGGAGCTTTTATCGCAGGAGCAACTGAGGGTATAGCTCCGGAAGAAGCGAGATAATGAGAAGGACTTGCTTGAGCATATTCTTGAGAGTTTGCCATTCCAGCAGAAAAAGCATATGCAGCCAGGGCTAAGGTTGCCGTTCGTTGCAAAGTGCGATATGTAGTTTTAAAATTCATTGTAGAAATGATATATTTGTGTACAGAAGAGTAGCAAAAAAGACTTTTAAATCTATGTATTACTTTTTTACTCGCGATCAGTAAGTACTTTTGTAACAGATAAGGTAAATATTTATACTCTAAAAGTTTCAAAATTAAATGAGTGATACAAGAAATAATTTTCCCTTTTCAAAAAGAGAGAAAGAAGTGGTTATTAAAGACATTTTAGTGATATTAATTTTTATAACAGTCATTGCAATAACGATTATTTCTGTTAAATATGCGGGTCATAGCTCTGTTTCTTCTGCAAAAACCTCAGAAAGTGTAGGTTTTGAAAGAGAACTAGTTACTCGTGTTATTGATGGAGATACTTTTGAGATTGCAACCGGAAATAGAGTAAGACTTATTTGTATCGATGCTCCGGAAATGGGCGCTCAGGGCGCAAACGAATCTAGAGCATATTTATCTTCATTAATCTTAAACAAAACAGTCTTACTTGAGAAAGATACTTCCAATGCTGATGGGTATGCTCGCTTGTTAAGATATGTCTATATCATAAACCAAAACAATTCAAATGAATATATTTTCGTAAATAAAGAATTAGTATCAACAAAACATGCTGTTGTGTATCGCGTCTCTCCCGATACAAAGTTCTGTGACATGATAGAAGGAAAAGTTTAGTTCAGCTCTATTATTTTTTTATGCCACATGACAAGCGTATCTTTTACTTGTGAAATATAAGGATGTCCGTTATCTTCAAAACTGTGCGACGTTGGAAATCCGTATTCATCCACCTTAATGAAATCGATCGGACCAGCATTACAAAAGTCTTCTGGAGCATCTTGTAAAAGCTTTCCAAGTGCAGCATTAAATTTCATCATTTTTTCAGCTTTCACTCTTGCGCTTGAATCATTTTCAAGCAAATATATTATACCTTCACCTTCTTCATAGCCATATTCTCTTTTAGGCATTTCTTTTAGCGGAACTTTAAATTTACTTGCTGGATTAGGTCCTATTCTTGTAACTAATCCCAAACCACCATAAGAAACTCTAAAGAGGGTCGGACTTCCTTTAGTTTCATATCTTGCAATGGCTTTATTCATATCAAGTGTAGCAAGCATTCTATCTATAACTTCGCATTTTCCCTGGCGAATTTGAGCTAAAAAACGTTCTGTTTTTTCAAAGTTCATAAGAATTCTTTTTATGAATACTATTTAAGTCTTTTCTACCTAGATTCTAAATCGTTAAAATATCTTCCTAGAAATCTTTAAATAGGTGTCATCGATGGGTTTTTTATGAATGAACAAGGAAGGCATATACAAAATTACGAATATCCAAAATACAAAATAAACTCTTCTTCAGGAGCTAATGGAAATTACATTGTCGGTGCAGCGCCTTCAATGCTTGCATTATTTGAGCAGACAAACGCTCTGGCAAATTTGCCCACAAACGTTCTTATAAGAGGAGAAAGTGGAACGGGAAAAGAACTTTTTGCACGTGCCTTACACTTTAATGGTCCTACTTGGAGGGCAGGAAACAGACTAGTCGATGTAAATTGTGCAGGAATACCGGGAGAGTTATTAGAATCCATTCTTTTCGGACATGCAAAGGGCTCGTTTACTGGAGCAGTACAAGATAGTAAAGGTCTTGTTAGATATGCGGAGGGGGGAACATTGTTTTTAGATGAAATAGCTGAGATGGATTATAGATTACAATCAAAAATTTTAAGGATGATTCAAGAAAGAACAGTTACGCCCGTTGGGTCTCAACAAAGTTTTGAAGTGAATGTTAGAATAATCGCAGCCACAAACGCAAATTTAGAAGAAGCAATAAAGAAAGGTAAATTTAGAGAAGATTTGTTTTATAGATTAAATGTTTTTCCATTATTTATGCCTGCTCTGACTGAGAGAAAAGAAGATATACCATTAATTACTGACTACCTTATTCAAAAGTTAAACTTAAGATATCAACTTTCTGGAGCCCAAATTACCGGGCTAGACGAAGGGGCTGTTCAAAAAATTCTATCATTTGACAGATTGCCTGGAAATATAAGACAACTAGAAAATATTATTGAGCGTGCTTTCATCCTTAGACAAGAGGGCAGAATAAAGGCAGAGGACATTGTTTTAGAGGAAAGAGAATTAAATAAAATAAGAGTAATTACAAGAGCTACACCTCTTTTACCTCAATTAGAAACCGCCCGTGATTTCTCTATGAAAGAAAATAGTTACTGGTATGATAAGAGCGTAATGCCTGTAGCAATTGCCAGTATTTCTGATTTTCCTGGTGCTCTAAGAAAAGAAAAAATATCTGATTTAGTTAGAGCAAATAGACTTTACAGTCTTAAATCATCGACGGAAGAGACCATAGGTACTTTATTAACCGAGGATAATATAACAGATTGTTTTGAGCCAAACGCAGATCATAAGGTTATTAATGGTATAATTGAGCAAATTAGATCTTGTAATTTAAATAAGTATACTAAAAGACCATTTATGTTTACTTCGCCTACTCGATTGGTAGAACTTTTTGGAAGATCTTATCAGGTTAATTTAAGCTATATCAGGGATAGATTTCCTTTTTCTTTTAGGTCCGGAAATAGTATTTATTATCTCCTTCCCATCGACAGAGTTTCAGATGTTATGATTGATTCTCCAGGTTCAGATGCATGGAGTGAAAATGCTATTAAATTAAGAGACACAATAATCGCACAATATACAAGATTTGTTAATTGGCGTCCATTACCAGGAAAAGATGGCCTCTCTTCAATTGAATTAATTTCTTCTGAGATACAATCTAAAGATTTAAAAATCGTTCAACCACGTTCAGGAGAATGGTATGCTGGGGGGGTATTTCCAATATTGCTCGAAGAGCTGATGGCAACAGATGGAACAATTAATTATGAGAAAGTATTAGAGCTTGCACGAAGCGATGTTGTTTATAGAGTTGATATTGGGGAAAAGAAAAAAAGAACAATTTTATTTTTAACTCCAGATAATGCTCCTTTGTTTTTTTCTTCTGAAAGAAAAGTAAGCCCCTCTTTCAGTCGATTAATTGATAAAATAAGATCTAACCCATTTACACAAGTAGTACAAAGCCCATTTATGTTTACCAATCTCCTTGCATTGAGTAAATATCCTGCCGTACATAAATCAATACCCGATTTAAAAAAAGCTTTACAACAAGCGCAACCTTACATGCTTATTCATCCAGGCGCAGGAAATCAAGACTTTGCATTAACTGTAGGAGCAGTTCCATTGTTTGTTCCAGATCCTGAAAGCTCAGTAGGAAGGCATAAAGCTCAAACTTTGAAAGATTTGATTTATGGGTCCTATGAACAGTTCGTTACTTGGTCCCCTCCA
>CAZQLX010000036.1:0-6684 GCA_964594495.1 Candidatus Woesearchaeota archaeon
TATATATTTTCGTCGGTGGCGATGATAAATATTCTGAAATAGTGCAAAGTCAGCAACAAAGTAAATATAGGGAAATTGTAGGGTCGCCATACAATAGATTCTACGATACAAGTTTAGCGATGCTCTCTCTGCAGGGAAGTTCTGCTCCAGAGTTAGATAATGCTCAAAATTATTTGTTGGAAATTCAAGGAAGAGATGGATGCTGGAACAATGGAAATATTAGAGATACTGCTTTCATTTTATACTCCGGATGGAAAAAAGGCGCTTCGACCGGGGGAGGGGAAATACCAATTCCTGGAGGAGAAGCGTGTGAAGTTATTGGAACAACAAGATCTTGCTCTAAAGCGAGTGATTGCACAACAGCTGGTGGACAAATATTAAATAATTACGAATGTGATAGTTTCGGAGATTTTTGTTGTTCTATTAAAGTGGAAGAGCAAACATGTGCTGAAAAAAATGGTAATATATGCGCATCAAATGAAGAATGTACCGGACAAGAAGTATCTGCCGGCGATGGGACATGTTGTTTATCAACCTGTCAACAAAAAGAAGATGTGAGTACTTGTGAAATCAATGATGGTATATGCAGAGCAAGTTGTGCAGATGATGAAGAACAAATTAATGAAATATGTTCTGGCGGAGGAGTTTGTTGTATTGTAGTAAACAATGAAGGCGGAAAAAAAGTAAGTTGGGGATTGATAATAATACTTGCATTGCTGGTTTTGCTTATCATACTAGCAATTCATTATCGAGATAAATTAAGAGTGTGGTGGTATAAATTTAAGGGGAGAGCCAGTTCTTCTCCCATTAAAAGACCGGGTGTGCCTCCAAGTGGGTCTGGAGGAGTAATGAGACCAGTTATGCGACCGTTATCGTTTGGTGTTCCGCCTAATAGACCTATTAGAGACCTTCCTCCGACAAGAACGGCTCCACGGGTCTCAAGTAAGGACAAAGAGATGGAAGAGACGTTAAAGAAGTTGAGAGATATGACCAAATAAATTTACTACTGCTCTAAATAAAAAAATATATCGTTGGCATCACAATAATTCATATATAAGGAAAAATTATTGATGAGTTATGCGAATAAGAGTTAAGAAAAGAAATATGTTTGGTATTGTTAAAGTTGAGTCTTTTGTTAAAATTGATAATGTTTCTATTAAAGAGAACATAATCGAACCTGAAAAAGCGAGTGTTGATATATTTTTCAAAGGGAAAGATTCATCCGGAATAATAACACTTGGCATGGAAGAAGCTGAGTCTTTAGCGGGATCTTTAAGATCTGGATTGGTAAGGAAAATGAGTCCTGAAAAAGTAAAAAGTGATACTGATAAAGTTAGAAAAAGAACCTGGCATAAAAAGACTGTAGTGAGCAGTTCATAAGTTTTAAATAAAGAGGCAAACTAGAGAAATTATGAAGAGGGGTTTGATTATAGGCGGTTTTACTTTTGTTTTTGTACTGATTAGTTTTGCTTTTGTGAGTGCTATAAGTACAGATATTAAAGATGCTTATTTTCCAAAAGAAACTATTATAAGCGAGATAAAGGGAAACATATTAGACAATATCTTGCCTGAAAACGTGGAACTTAAGAGGGGATTTGTTAAAGTACCTTGGGAATATGATGTTAAGAAGCTGGGAGATAAATATTTTATATGGGGAATTGTTCCAGAAAATCCTAATAATTATACTTTAATAATAAAAAATGTTTCTACAACTGTAAATGGACAGAATCAACAAATTGATTATATGGAGAACTTTACGGTTTTTGGAGCATTAGTTGATTATTATGTAAAACCTGGATTTATTTCAACAACAGAAGATTTTGAAATTTTCGTTGTTTTGAATGAAGATGATGAAAAGACTATTGAGGTTGACTTTCCATTTAAAAGAGAAATTACACTAAAACCTGGAGAAAACAAAATTGAGTTTTCCGTTAAGAATTACAAAGGAGGAAACTTTGTAATAATTAATGTGGGAAAATACAAAGTTCCTGTAAATCTCATTGGTTTTGAAGAAAAAAATGAAACTCCTGGAGACATAGATGATCCTGATGTCGTTTATATAATAAAGTTTATTCCTAAAGAAATCAGAGTAATTATTTTAGCAAATTCTCAAGAGGTTTTTCCTTTTGCCATAGTTAACACTGGAAATGAAGAAGTGAGATCATTTTACTTAGAATATAATCGAAATGTGCTTGAAGTCGTGCCTCGAGCTGAAAATATAAGAATAAGGCCTCAGGAGATAATTTATTTTAATGCAACAATTAGAAAAGGACTTAATGTGAGTTATGTACAAGAAGAAATAAGAGGGAGATATGGAAACAATCTTGTTGTATTTCCAGTTATTATAAATATGACAATAGGAAATGTTACAAGATTAAATAATACTACGGGTGGAAGTACATTGTATTATTGCGCTGAGCTGGGAGGAGATGTTTGTACGGCTAATCAAGTATGTAATGGCACTAGCGTTAATTCATTTGATGGGGGTTGTTGTTTAGGAATATGTAAAAAAGGAAAAGCAAGTACAAAGGGTTGGATCGGATTTCTTATTGCTGCCATTGTTTTGATTTTGCTTCTCTTGGTTTGGGCAAAATATAAGAAAGCCAAACCGACGAATGTGTTACAGAAAAGAATAGAGGAAAGTAAGGGGAAGTAGCTAATAACTACCAGGATCTATCGTAACCCCTCATTTGTTGTTGCACAAGACAAGTAATTATCTGATCACTATTTTCTTGATATTGTTTTATTAATTCTTGCATTTCGCCTAAATCTTCTTCTGAAACACGCTCTCCTTCTTTACATTCTGCAATATATCTTTCCATTAACTTTACAAGATGATAATTGGATTGAAGAATATCTAAATTAACTCTTATTCTAAAATCAACACATTTTTCACCTAATTCAAATAGATTATCGGAACCAATTTCTCTTGCAATATCTCTACTAGGAAATTTGCCTTGTTTAAAAGCATCTCGTAAGTAATTATTTCGCTTTCCTTCTTCCTCGATCAATTTTCTTAAGTCTTTCATTTTGTTTCTTCAGAAACAGTCTGAGACTGATCGCCTTTTCTAATCCAGATTAATTATTTACCAGGTTTCTTTGACTTCTTTTCTTTCTTTGGTTTATCTTTAGCGTCTTCGGTTTTTGATTTATTATCGCTCAAAGATTCTTCGAGAGATTTTTCTTTCTCTTGTGATTCTTTTTTCTTTTTTGCTTCCTCTAATTGCTCTTTCTCTTCTTGGGCGAGCTGTTTAAATAATTCAGGAGCTACTTCTCTAAGTTTTTTAACTAAGAAATCACGCTCAAATAGCATTTTTTTAGTTATCGCATCATAATTGTGAAGACGAAGAGTAAGTTGATTAGCTAATTCATTCAATTCTGAGTTTGAAAGAGAGATAGTTTCTGGAGAAACTACTTCTATATGGGAAGGCATGTAGGAAAAGATAATTGCGAAATAATCTGCTAAAGTGTCTAATTCTAGAGAAACCTCTGCAAAAGCTGTAAACAGGTCTTTAGAATCTTTAACCTCCACAGGATCATGATATATTTTGTTTAAGACTTTAATTCCTTTTTCAGAACCCATTTTAACAACCAAGGTGTTTAGAGCTTCTTTTACATGCTCTGGAGGACGACCTAAAATTTCCATAACGATATTAACTTTTAATTTTACCATACAGCTAAATAAAAACGCAGTTTTTAAAGTTATTTAATTTACTTTATAACTTTAACTCCTTTCATTTCAAGGATTTTCTTAACATTTTCATTAATAAGATTTTCTGATATTTCTCCTGCATTAATCGCTTTTTCTATTCCTTTTATACCACGTTTAACACGATAGTAAGGAGAAAAGAAAGGTAAAGTATATCTTACATGTACGTCAAGAATAACATGATTCCCTGCTTTTACAAGATCCGCATACATTTTTCCACTTTGAAAAGTGTATGATCTCTTCAGTCCTCGCATTGCAATATCATCTGTGATTATTAGTCCGTTTAAACGATTCCTTAAATACATGACAACTTCCGGGGACACTGTTGCTGCTTTTCCTTTTGAATCTAATAATCCAGTTACAATTGGATGCCCGGGCATAACGGCCAAAAATTTGTCTTTTTTTAATTGATAGAAAAAGAGATCTAAATCTTCTTTTTTAACTGTATGGTGCACTCTCCAAAAATGAGGGTCTTTATGATCCATACTACCGCCCGGAAAATGTTTTAATGTTGGTAAAATTCCTTGAGAACGAAGACCTTTGATATATTGAGTTGTTTTTTCTTTTATTTCACTAACGGAACCCGAAAAAGTACGCCCTGGCCAAACTACATTGGCAGTTTCGACACTAGGAGAGAAGTTTAAATTAAATCCTAATTCGCTGAGCCATTTTCCATGTTCTTTACCTAGGTCATATGCCTCTTTTGAAGTCTTTATATTTCCAAAGACTTTTGATTGATAAAACGCCTTGAAAGGATTGCGATATCCTTCCATATCTGCTGAAACAAACAAAGGTATTTTTGAATTTGATTGATATCGTGAAATGATCCTTTTATATTCATCCGGAGTTTTATGTTGGCCTAAAAATATTCCTCCAATTCCTAAATTAGACAAACGTTTATCGAAAGAATCTCCACGGACAATAATCATTTGAGCAATTTTTTCTCGTAGAGTTAATGAAGACATGTTAATTGGATGATTTTTACTTTCCATTTAAAGATTATCTAATGAGTGTTCTTATATTTTACGAAAGATGATAAGAATAAGTATTGCGACACAAAATACCGCAAATGCAATACTTATCCAGATTGCAGTTCTTTGTTTTGGAGTTGAAAAAGAAGCTTCTTGCTTTGAAGAAGTGTCGTCAGCTTTCTGCTTAGTTAAAATTATTTTGCCTTGTAGGGGTTGCTCAATATTGTTTGATTCCGTTGCGAGGGGTTGAGCTTGGAGATTTGTATTTGTGTTTGTACTTGATTTAGAAACAGAACGAACAATATTATGATCATCATCTTCTGATTCGTCATTATCATCGTCTTCATTCCCATTATCGGCGTCATTTGTCTCATCGTTTTCTTCATCGTTATCATTAGCATCATTGTCATCTTCCTCTTCATTAGAATTATCTGAGAGTCCTTGTTTTACTTCTATTTGCGTACAAGCCTCAGTATAGGAAGTTTTACCTTCAGGTCTTAAACGTGCACAAAGAGTTTGCTCGGATTCTTCTCCTTCTGAAGAAGAAATTTTTATTTTGTATTCTTTTTCATCAGGAAAGGTTGATTTTAAGTAGTAATACGCATTTTTCCATCCGTCATTATAGATAAAGGAAGTGATTTCATTATTATTATCAACTGAGAAAATTTTTACATCGTGTTTTCCAGTTAGAGAGGAATCAATAGAAACTTCAAATTCTTCATTTAAATAAACACTATCTGGAGAATCAAGAGTAAAATCAGCAGCTAATACATTAAATGAGAAGAAAATAAGGACAAACGCGCAAAGGGAAAAAGAAAGATATTTGTAAGTCTTAAAACGTTTGCAAGATATTATATCTTCCCTCATATTAACCTCAATCTCCGATAATTATTTTATGCTTCTACGGTATATATTAATATCTGTTTTAAAATATCCATGATTTATTTGCAGGGCTTTAAGAGTATAATTTTAAAATTAATTTTTTAGTTTCTAAAGTTTTACAAAATTTATCCAAATCTTTATGGGATACTTCAAGGGTTGAAGTGTTGATATTTGGGTGGAATCCTACAATTTCAGAATCCCAAACTTCTTGATCTATAATTAAAGTGGTAGATGTGGAATAAATCATTCCAAAAATAGAAACACTTCCCGGAGTTAGATTTAATTCTTTCTTGAGTTCTTCAGAGGAAGCAAACCTTAACTTTTTAACAGATAAGGAATTTTGAAGAGATTTTATGTCTAACCTTTTGAAAGCATTCATACAGACAAGGTAAAATTTACCGTTATCATCTTTCAAAAATAAAGATTTTGTGTGCATTCCAGGTATCTTTGATTTTAAAAATTTTGATTCTGCTACCGTAAAGACTGCCGGATGCTCATGAATTTTGTAGTGAATATTATGTTTTTCGAAGTATTCTTTAAGTTTTGAATCCATATTAATTAATCTGAATGTTAGATTATAAAGATGTCGGATATTTTGTTCCATATCTTATGACGAATAACGTAGGTGTAAAAGAGATCATGAAATTAATTTTTAACGGAACCGTTTATTTTTAAGAGATATCTTAAATATTAATTTGAAGGAGTGCCTTCACTAGCAACCTTAATTCCTTCAATTGAAAGGACTTCTTCTATCGTTTTTAATCTTAGCAATTGTTCGTTTGACACTCTCAATTTTTTTATAACTCGGTTGCTAGATCTTTCATAAAAAACGGGTATTTCAGAATACTGGAAAAATTCTAGTGTTTTGGGGTTAATTTCACCTAAGTATGTGATTCCATGCTGAGGGAATTGTCCTAGTAAGGCGTATCTTTTTGGTTGTCCATTATCTAAAATAGGTTTAGATACATGAGCATAACATCGAGCTTGTAGTCCTCTAACTTTGAGACCCGTAAGCTCTATTACTCTTTCAATTTCTACATCAATTAACATAATAAAATTCAAAATACGCTCTATTTAAACTTTTCCCAGCTAAAATATAGCTCCACAGAATAAAGTTAAGAT
>CAZQLX010000037.1:0-6140 GCA_964594495.1 Candidatus Woesearchaeota archaeon
GATCTCCAAGCATGGGATTAGATTCTTTTTCTTGAGGAGCCCCGTCCAAATGAGAAAATTCATCACTTCGCAAATCGCTACTCCTAATCCAGACTTCATCAAACTTATCAACTATTTTTTTCAATCCGTATTCCAAAACTCTTACATATTCATCCATTTTTTCATTCTTAACATAATATAAAGGATGTTTTCCGCTCAAAGCAATAATTCCTTCTAATCTTACAAGTCCAACGCCTTTAGCTCCAGACAATGCAGCTCTTTCAGCATAATCTGGGAGATCAACAATAACTTTTATTTTCGTTTTCAGTTGAGCAACAATCGGTTTTATCTCGACTGTTTTAGCTTCCCCTTTTCCTTCATACACTTTTCCATGCGTTCCATCAACAGTTATTGTCATTCCATCAATGAGTTTACTTGTTGCGTTTCCTGTTCCAACACAACACGGAATTCCCATCTCTCTAGAGATAATACTCGCGTGACTCGTAATCCCACCTTCATCTGTAACTATTGCAGAAGCTTTTTGCATGGAAACAACCATATCAGGATTTGTCATTTTTGTAACTAGAACATCACCTTTCTTTATTTTCTCTAAATCGCTCAATGATCTAACAATTTTTACAATTCCTGATGCTATCCCAGGACTTGCTCCCAAACCAGATAATAAAGCATCTCCTTCAATATCACTTTCTCTTTCCTCACTAAACTTTGTTGTTATTGGTCTGCTTTGAACAATATACACGTTTCCGTCCTCAATTGCAAATTCAATATCTTGAGGTTTTCCATAATGTTCTTCTAATTTTTTTGAATATTGAGATAAAACTTTAATTTCATAATTGGTTAAAACTCTCGCCCCACTCCGATCTTCCACAAGCTTCACAACTTTATTTTCTCCAGCAGCATCTCTTGTGAAAGCAATTTTCTTATCAGCTATTTTTATATCTAATATCTTAAATTCCTCTAAATTTCCAGCAACTAGATAATTATCAGGCTTTATTTTACCAGAAACGATCCCCTCTCCTAAACCCCATACAGCTTCCATCATAATCTCATCTTTATTAGATACAGGATTTCTAGAAAATATAACTCCTGATTTATCAGAATTAATCATTTTTTGAACAACAACAGCTAACAAAGATTTCTCGTGAGCAAATCCCTTCTTTGTTCTATAATATATCGCTCTTGCAGTAAATAAAGAAGAAAAACATTCTTTTATTTTCTGTATTAATTCTCTGTTCCCTTTAACATTAAGAAAAGAATCTTGCTGTCCCGCAAAACTTGCCTCAGCCAAATCTTCAGTTGTTGCAGAACTTCTTACAGCAACGAAAGGAGGTTCATAAGAATTCTTCAAAATAGTCTTTGCAGTTGTATGCATATTTTCTATTCCCTGTCTGTTTGTATCCATAATCTCATAAGTTTCTAATATCGCCTCTTCCATTTCTTTTGGCATTGCAGCATTATCAATCATGGATCTTATTTTCTTAGACGCTTTATCTAACTCTTCTGTATTTTCAACGTCAAACCCTTCAAGAATACTTTTTATCTCCCCAGCCAATCCAGATTTTTCAATAAAATACTTATAAGCTTGTGCCGTTACAACAAATCCCGGAGGAATAGGAAATTTATTATTATACATCTCAGCCAAACTTGCCCCTTTCCCTCCAGCTGTAGCAATATCTTCTTTCTTCAGTTCAGAAAACCATTTTACAAACTGTCCACTATTATCGCCTTCTGCCTCTTTTGTCATATTCACAAAATGAGAATTGAGTTAATAAATATTATGTCAATTTTGTTCTAAGAACTTTATCAATTTAGCGCCTTCTCTTCCTATCTTTGAACCCATAATAATTGCTTCAGCTTCTCTTTTAGGCAAAAGTAAAAATAAATTCTTTTTCTCTATAAGACCTTCACTATATAAATCTAGCAATAATTTAAAGCATTTTTCTCTCTTCTTACTTAAAGTTATATCTCTATTACTATTATTTTTCATCAGAAAAACAAAAATCATTATCTATTTAGGTTTTTCGTGTGTATTAATTTTGCTCATTACCTTCTTCATTGTATTCTCTAGAAAACTTTTCTTATGCTCCCTATATACATCAGCAGCACCCTTTGCTTTAATAGCACCTTCTTTTTTTATCCTCGCATATTCATATCTATCTTTTTTATTATTTCTCAAATGATCTCTAAACAAGATAAAAGAATCCCAAAACTCTCGAGTTAAAGTTAAATGGACATGTATATAGCTTTCTTTATTTCCATATTTTATTTTTTTCTTTAGAAATATGCTTTTTTCATTTTCTGGGTGATCTGAAGGAGTAAAATACCCTACCTTACCCAATTTTTCTTTAAATTCTTTAACTTTTTCCTTCGGAATCATTATCGCAATATCAATTATCCCCTTTCCTCCGAGTCCAGGAATAGAAGTACTTCCAACATGTTCAATCTCTACCTCTTTACCTAATATCTTGCGTAATTTTACCTTTTCTTCCTCAAAAAGCGCAGGATATTCTTCACTGTACTCAATAAAGACGTACTTTTTCCTGTCTATTTTTGTTGCTCTTTCCATCTTAAGAAATGATCTGGCGCATATCCAATAACATAATCCACCCCGCATCTTTGAAAAGCCGAGTGAAGCTCATCAAAAGCTTCATTTTCATTAATCGCTCCAGACTTTGCCGTTAATTTGAGTGCAGTATATTCTCCACTTATATTATAAACTGCTAAAGGAAGTTTAGTCAAATGTTTTGCTTGATAAACAATATCTAAATACATCATTGCTGGCTTAACCATAACAATATCTGCACCTTGAGCTTCATCATCTTTAATTTGTTTTAGTGCTTCTTTGTCATTATCATAATCTGTTTGATATAACTTTTTATCACTTTTCAACGGAGATTCAATTGTATTTCTATAAGGGCCATAAAAAACCGATGCAAATTTAGCACTATATGATAGAATTTTAGTAGAATTTAATTTATTTTTATCAAGAGCCTCTCTTATTTTTTTAACCTGAAATGGTAAAGACAAACAAGGAGCTACATAATCTGCTCCAGCTTTACCAAAAGCAATCGCAAGTTTTATTCCTTCTTTATAACTTGCTTCTTGATCAACCTTTCCGTTTTTAATAATAACACTATGTCCATCAGAGGCATAAGGCGATAAACCAACATCCGCAAAAATCTTAATTTTATTACCTAATTGTTCTTTAGCTTTTTTAATGAATTCAATTATTATTCCTTTATTGCAGGCAACATCTACCGATTTTTCCTTTGGAACACCAAACAAGAGGAAATTACTGACACCTTTGTTTACATATTCTGTAATAAACTTGAGCCCAGTCTCGATAGAATGATATTTAACGTCCGGTAATGGACTTTCCTCCTCTTTCTTAATCCCTTCTTTTAAAAACATACAACAAATGTATCTCATCTAATAATCTAGAAATCAATATATTTCAATCTTTTTATTATGAAAGGTTTAAAAAGTTCATTAAAACCATAAAATTATGGGAAACAAGCTACAAGAGCCCACATGGTATTACGATGAATTAGTGGAAACCCAAACGCGTTTGTTAGCACGAGCCGTTAAAACAAGACAAGAAGCTCGTGTTTTACTAGAAAATCATAGAAGATTAGTGAATAGAAATAGAAATCCTTTATCTAGAGAAACTATGGAAGAAACTAAAAGATTGTTTCAACAAGCGGTAAAAAACGAGGTCGTGCAATCAGAATTTCTAAAAGTAATTGGAGACGCTAAACCTTTTATTATCGGTCCAGCAACAGCCGATTCATTAGCGCTTCAAAAACCTGATAATTATGATTATATACGAAATGGACAACTACCTTTTCCAAATATTTTTTTTAATTTCTTTGAACCTTTAACTTTTACTTTACCTGTCCTTTCTTCAGGCCCTGCACTTTCTTTAAGAGGAATTCATATGTGTAAAGGTGAATGTATGGAAAAAGTATTAACTCATTTTGGTACTAAAAATCCTACTCCTGGCGTAAATGTTGAAGATTATTTGCTTAAGTACTATTTTGAAGAGGGCGATAGATTAAATGTGGGACTTTCTAAAGATCTTAAGAGGGATGCTATAATGACTTTTCATTATCGAGATTCTGTCGGGGAAGGAATAGATGCAGAAGTTCATCCGGCTGAAGGCATAATGTATCTTAATCTTCCAGATGACGTTAAGAGGTCGAGGCAAGAAATGTTAGAAAATAAGTTTGATAGAGGTAAACTTTATGCACACACAAAAAAACTTTCCTCCGATATAGCTGATGAATTTTTTAATGTTCCAAATTTAGCTATAAATTTAATTAACTATATCAATGCCCACAATATTCATGTCAGAAAAGTTGATGGAAAAACTAAAAGAAAAACTCCAACAAGCACTGGCAATTTAGTAAATACGCTCTTACAAAGACCTTTTTATCTTATTGAAGTAAGAGATGAAGAACACGTTCAATATGCAGATCAACAAAAAACTTGGGATCTCAAATGGCGAGTCTATGTCAGAGGCCACGATAGACGTTTTAGAGATGATCAAGGATTTATTGAAAGTGTTACTTGGATTGTTCCACATATAAAAGGTCCTCCGACTGCACCTTGGAGAGAAGCACGTTATCAAGTATTATTTGAAAAACTACAAAGAGAAAGGGCCTTTTTATCTCAATTCGGTATTAACTAATCGTAATAATTAGAATTAAATAAAAATCAGTTTAATTAATTAGAAACCTTCTCAAAAACAATTCTCGTCTTGCAAGGAACCTTAGCTTTTATAGAAATCATTGCAATTCTAGCAGCTCTTGCTGCTTTTTCATCTGTTGTTGAAACAAAGAAAACTTCTTTCCCAGGACGTACTATTGCTGCCCTTCCTATAACAATTCCAAATGACTCTGTCATTCCTGTACTCATTCTGTCTGCTCCAGCTCCAGAAGCAGTCTTATTTTCTCTTAACATATGATGGGGATAAACTCTTACTGCCATGAAGTATTGTCCTGGAATTTCTTCTTCCAATAGTTTATGTAACAACATTCTTCCAGACTCTAAAGCATTATCTCTTATCATAACTCCTTCTTCAGAAATCAATTTAATGTTAAAATGATGTTTCTTTGCATTAAATGCTCCCTGGTCTCCTGCAGTGAATTTAACTATTTTAGAAAAAGGAACGGCCTTGATATATGCTTTATTTTTTCTACTTGATTTTCTAGTGTACGGTCTTGTATTCTTCTTTGAGTATGCCGATGCTTTTCTGAGTGCCATTTAGTCTGCCCCCTCTAGTAAATGTGCAGATGCAGGTTGCTGATATGTTGTTACATAAATAGCCATAGCATGACTGGATAATTTATAATTCTCAAGAATATTCCTTAGATGTTCTGACGATCTAAATCGAGGTATTCCCTTTATTTTTATCTTTTCTTCACCATTTGCTGAATAAATAACGGCATTTATATCAACAAGAGGAGATCTATGAATCCCGGGTTCGATTCCAATATGTACTGCTGGTCCTTTTGAAAGTTCTCTAGCGAACTCTGTTAATCCGAAAGTTCCTCCAGTTCCTGTTCTTCCTCCCATCTTACTTCTTTGCCCCCTTTGTTTCTGTCTTAGTAGCACTTCCTGAACCTTCTTTAACTTCAATCTCCTCTGTCACCGCTTGTCCAGGCAATCCCTTTTCAAATATTGCCCTAACAAGTCCTTTATTCCCATGAGCGTCACTTATTTTTCCCTTAATTACTTTTCCCGCAGAAGACCTCCATTCTACACTCTTTCCTTTCATCTTTTGAGCCTCAGCTCTATTAGGTAAACCTAAATCAAGTAAAAAGTGTTTTTCTTCTATAACGTGTCTTCCTCTTCTAAACTGCACAACGATTCCTTTCATCTTCTTTCCTAGAATAAGGGGTTTTTAAAGGTTTTCAGTTAGTTTTGCTCTCTTCTGCAATAGGTAAAACATCAGTAATATTTTCGTAAGCCGAGAACATAGGCATTCTCCATCCATATGTTTTAATTTTATAAGTTTTACCTACTTCGAGTTTTCCATATACGTCTGAAGAATCCCACTTAAACTCTAAAAATGAGTCGGTGTTTTGGAAAACTCTTGTTTTTCCATCTTCTAATTTCGTAAATATTAAGTAGGTATC
>CAZQLX010000038.1:0-221 GCA_964594495.1 Candidatus Woesearchaeota archaeon
ATCTTAATAAAGATAATTCTTTTTCTTAACAATGTTTATAAAAGAAGTATAATATTTAGAAAGATGAAAAAAGAAGATAACGAATATGACTTCATTATTCTAGGGGCAGGGGTAACTGGATTGGCTGCTGCAATGTATGGTGCTCGTTTAGATATGAAAACCCTTTGTTTGGGATACAATTTTTCAAATGAGTTACCTATAGGAGGAGTAATAACTACTAC
>CAZQLX010000038.1:231-5284 GCA_964594495.1 Candidatus Woesearchaeota archaeon
TTACGATTTAATTATTATTGGAGCCGGTGTTACAGGATTAGCTTCTGCGATGTATTCCGGAAGATTAAATCTCAAAACATTGGTTATTGGCACCAATTCTGCAAATGAACTTCCAATTGGGGGAGTAATTACATTAACAGAAGTTGTTGAAAATTATCCTGGATTTATTAGATTAACTGGAACTGAACTAGCTGATAACATTAGGAAACATGCAGAATCTTACGAACTTGTAACAATAAAAAAAGAGAAAGCGGAAAAGGTAGATAATATAGAAAAAAGAGGGAAAGAATTTATTGTAAAAACAACAAAGGGAGAATACAAAGGCAAGACAGTTCTTTTTGCAACTGGAACAAAATGGAGAAAATTACCTGAAAGTGTAAAAGGAAGTAAAGAGTTCGAAGGTAAAGGAATTAATTATTGTGCCTTATGTGATGCTTTTTTATATCGAAATAAAACAGTTGCGCTAGTTGGAGGAAGTGATAGCGCAGCTAAAGACGCTCTTGTTCTTGCTGAACATTGTAAAAAAGTTTACATTGTTTATCGAGGAGAAAAAATACATCCTGAACCAGTTAATTTGAGAAGAGTTGAAGCAAAAGAAAAAGAAGGAAAAATTGAAATTATAAATAAAACAAATATTACAGAAATTAAAGGAGATAATGTTGTTAGAAGTATTATTTTAGATAGGGAATATAATGGAAGCAAAGAATTAAAATTGGATGGCGTGTTTATTGCTATTGGTCACATTTCTTTGTCTGACCTCGCAAAACCTTTAGGAGTAAAATTAAATGAGAAAGGTGAGATTGTAATAGATCATAAAACATCTGAGACAAATATTCCCGGCGTATATGCGGCTGGAGATGTTGCAGATAAGCCGTTTAAACAAGCCATTACTGGTGTTGCAGAAGGATGCACTGCCGCATATTCTGCGTTTGAACATATAACTAAAAATAGAGTAGATGTGACATAAGTTTAGGTAGATTTTTAAATAATAAGTTACTCAATGGCTCATGGAAATAAGAGGTAAGAAAGGTCTATCTCCGGTTATTGCGACGGTTCTATTAATAGCGATTGCACTTGTACTAGCGGCAATTATTTTTCTTTGGGTAAGAGGGTTTGCGGGAGAGCAAGCACAAAAATTAGACGAGCCTGTTGCTAATTGGTGTGATGATATAAACTTTGATGCTGAAGTTTTTGAAGACAGAATTGTTTTAGCGAATAGAGGCAACGTTCCTCTTTATCAAGTTCAGATAAGAACAGTTGGAAGTGGAACGGTTGAAACTTTCCAAACGGTCACAGGTGCGACTGTTTCTAATGGAGATACTGATAGCGTGGATCTTAGTGATTATCCATTAGATTCCGATGAGACTCCTGAAGTTGAGATCGTACCAGTCATACTAGGAGAAAAAGAAAGTGGAAAAGAAACTTATCCTTGTAGCGAGAGTTCAATTACAAGAACGGTTCAACCTTCAGTAAGTTAAAATGATTAAAAAAAGAGGTATATCACCAGTTATTGCGACTGTATTACTAATAGTCTTGACTATAAGTGCAATTGTATTAATTGCACAGTTTCTCATACCATTCATAAGAGATAATTTAAAAAAAAGCAGTGAATGTGTACCTTACCAAGATCATTTTAATTTTGAAGAAAAATTTGATACTCCGCAAGGAGAAGTAAGATATAACTGTTATGATTCTAAAGGATTGTATGGAGCTTCAGTAAGGGCAAGTACACTTAATAATGCGAGTGATAATACTGTCGTAGGATTTGATTTAATATTTATAAGGGAAGATTCTTCAATTATTGCAAGTGCGCGTAGTGGTGCAAATACGGATAGTGAAGAAGGAGGGATTCGAATGTTGAGAATTGCGACAACGAATATTAGAATTCCATCACAAGGAGAGGTACAAACATATGTTGTGAATGGATCATCCGAGGAAATTTATACTCGCGCAGAAATATATCCGGTATTAAAAAATAATAGGGTTTGTGAGAGATCAGATTCGATAACGCTTACTCCATGTGGAGTATCTTTAGAAATATGAACAAAATAGGACAGGTTTGGATTGAAACAGTACTGTATACTTTGATTGGTTTGGCTCTAATTGGTCTAGTTTTAGCTTTTGTAGCCCCTCGTATTGGAGAAGCCAAAGATAGATTACTTGTAGATCAGACAATAAATTCTCTAAGTGAGATTGATGGAAAGATAAATGAGGTTTTAGATGGTGCGGTAGGAAATACAAGGAAAGTGGTTATTACAATGAAAAAGGGGGAGCTTTATTTTGATACCGAAAATGATAAAATAACTTTTATTCTTCCCGATATAGGCAAGCCGTATTCTGAACCAGGAATTGATGTTTTTGTGCAAAGAATCAAAGTTCATACTTATAAGCAACAAAAAGGATATGGTGTTAATTTAACATTAGATTATATGGATCGTATTAACATCACATATAGTAATATCGAAAAGAATACTCCGGATAAACTAAGTGCTGCGCCACTGTCTTATACAATATATGTGGAAAGTAAACCGGGCGACACAGTTAATATCGCCCCTTCATTTTGAGATACCTTTAAATAAGTAAATGAGTAATTCTTATAATAGAAAATGGTGATACAAATAAATACAAATCCAACTATTCCAGCATTACCTAGAATAGATGATAAAAAGAAAGTAGACGTAAGGTATATGTTAATTGCGCCCTATACGTCAGCCCACATTTATTGGGATAATAAATTAAACGAGCTTGTTTATGATATTGAAGAACCAATTTTATCTGATGAAGAAAAAATAGCTTTAGATAAGTTAGAAAAAGCAATGCTTGAACTCATTAATGTAAACGTTGCTGTTGAGAAATCTATGGAAGCTATTACTGATTACATTGATAAGACAGCAAGATTGCTTATTGATGAATTAAATATGAAAATAAAACCAGAGACCTATGAAAAGATATTTTATTATTTATTTAGAGACTTTGTTGGCTTAAACGAGATCGATCCTTTGCTGAGAGATTATTTTATTGAGGACATAGAATGTAACGGGGTTGATACCCCTGTTTATATAATTCATAGAATGTATCGAAACTTAAAAACAAATTTGAAATATGAAAATATAGACAAACTAGCGAGCTTTGTAGAAAAACTAGCCCAAAGATGTGGAAGATACGTGTCTTATGCACAACCTTTACTTGATGGATCTCTACCTGATGGAACAAGAATAAATGCAACCTTCACGAAAGATGTAACTTCAAGAGGTCCAAGCTTTACTGCTAGAAAGTTCACTAAGGTTCCTTGGACGCCTACCCAACTAATTGCTTTGAATACTTTAAGTCCTGAAATGTTGGCTTACTTCTGGATGTTATTACAGTATAAATCAAATATTCTAATTTCTGGAGGAACTGCATCTGGAAAAACAACACTACTTAATGCGATTGCTTTTTTCATTCCCCCCGAAGCTAGAGTCGTTTCGATCGAAGATAGTGTCACAGGCGACTCTAAGATAATAATTAGAGAAAAGGATCAAGTAAGGAATGTTACCATTAAAGAATTTGTTGATAATAAAATAGATGCTGAAGTAATGACATTAGACGAAAAGGGGAAGATTGTTTTTATTAAGCCCTCTAGTTACGTCAAACATAAAGTAAATAAGGACATTTATGAAATTCTCACAGCTACAGGAAGAAAAGTAAAAGTTACTCAAGATCATTCCTTATTTACTCTAGGGACGAATAATGAGCTAAAGGATACAACTCCATTAGAATTAACGCCTGGGAGGTCTTTTATTGCTGTTCCTCGCAACTTACCTATTCCAGGTCAGCATGTAAGTGAATTAAACTTAATGCGTTATTTAGAATTTTTCAAAAATGATTTTCTAATTGGCGATCCCATAAAAAAAGTATTTGCAACTTATAAGAAAGAAGACCTAAACTTCACAAAAGAAAGATATAGATGGAATAAAAACCACAATATAATAAAGATCGACGATTTTATAAAATTAAATATGAGTTTTAGCTATGATGAATTAAAAAGACTTAAAATAAAGAGTAAAAATACTTCTTCAATTCCTGTTTTATTTCAAATTAGTAAAGAATTTCTTGAATTTTGTGGTTTATGGTTAGGAGATGGGAGTTACGATGGACATAATAAAAATGTAGTTATTATATCTAATGTTGATGAGGAGTGTAGAAATGTAATAAAAAGCATTGCAAATTACATAGGATGTAAATACTCTATTATGGCTGATAAAGGCGTTTCTTTACGGCTTCATAGTACAGTTTTATATAAATTTATGAAAAATGTTATTAAACTTGATGGATATTCAAATACTAAAAATATTCCTGATTTTATATTTAATTTATCAAATGAACAAATAAACCATTTTATCAGGGGGTATTTCAGCGCTGATGGTACAATGAAGGATTATGAAATTTCTTGCTCGTCTCAAAGCTATAATCTTTTGGGAGATCTACAATCTTTATTTTTAAGATTGGGTATAATATCAAGAATAAACGACTTTAATAGGAAAGATAAGTGTATTAATATGTCTATATCATCTCATGAAAATATTGAGAAATTTAAAAACATAGGATTTTTACAAGAGAGAAAGAATCTAAAATTATTCAACTTAAATGCCAAAACACATCACACTTCTTCCGATGTTCTTCCCTTAAGTTTAGAAAAAATTAAGGAGTTCAGTAAAATAGCCTTAGAAAAGATACAAAGTAATTATATGATTGGGAAGCAGATGCTTGGACGATCCTATGTCCAAAGAATAGCACCTATGGGTTGCGAGTATAATGACTTATCACATACAGATATTCTATGGGATAAAGTAAAAAGTGTGAAAAAAGTAAGTTCCGATAAAATAGAAGTTTTTGATTTAAGCATTCCAAAGCATGAAAAATTTTTGTGTAACAATATCTTTGTCCATAACACGAGAGAAATTAATTTGCCGAGGGAGAATTGGTTACCTGCTGTTGCTAGAACATCTGTCGGAGTGGGAAAAGTCGGAGAAGTAGATTTATTTGCATTATTGAAAAGTTCATTTAGACAAAA
>CAZQLX010000039.1:0-3926 GCA_964594495.1 Candidatus Woesearchaeota archaeon
GTCGGAGTTCACGCATTAAAAGGGATCGTTAGCTGGGTTAAGAACGTCAAAAATAGCTAACTCATCATCCTGACCAAAACGTAAATACTATCAAAAATAGCGGCGTTGCGCATTCGTAAGAATGCGAAAAATAAAATCAGCTCATTTCGGTGAAGTCTTTTTACAATGAAAATTGAAAATGATAATCCCGAGGGAAGTCGACTAGAAATAGTTTGACCCCGTAGAGACTTGAATTAGGTAACGTCAATACCGATGATATTCAGACCTGGATTAAACAGGTAATACGCTGATGTCCTACGATTAAGGAATAGAATCCTATAGGATTCTAAAAACCTTGGTTTTTAGGAACAAGGTATAGTCCACTCCAAAGAAAATAAATAATTTTTGGGTGGAGTTCTTCTTTCTAAGGAAGGTTGAACCCTTCTTAAGGGAAGTTGAACTTCAAGAAACCGTACGGTTTCTTAAGTACGCGAGACAGTTTGTGTGATATCTACTAGGCGCGTAATTGTTTGAGTGGAACGAGTATCTAGTACGAGAGGAACGGTACTCGGATGCCTCTGGTATAGCGGTTGTTATGAAGCAGGCCGCGCAGCTACGCATTAGCGGATAAGTACTGAAAGCATCTAAGTACGAAGCCGTCCGCAAGACGAGACAATTTAGGCCGTCAAAGAAGATGACGTTGATAGAGTTGATGTGTACGCCTCAAGAACACGAGAGGTTCAGCATGCAACTACTAATAGCCACATTTAAATCAAAAAGCTAAATATAATTTTGTGAGTCCTGAACTTTTATAGTTCTTTGACTCCTAGAACTTTCTTACAAAGAAAGTTGTAGCTTCCTACTTGCTTTGTTTGATATTTTTTCTAGTTTTATGTTACAAATAACAGATAATTAGTTATGAATAACATAAATTATGTTACAAATAACAGAAAAGTATATAAACTTCTTATTCTTTAAATCTTAATGCCATCAATAGAAGAACATGAAAAAACAATTAAAGAATTAATTGAAGATATAGAAGAGAAAATACGTCTTGGTCTAATCGCAAAAAGACAGAAGATAGTTGGTTTCGCTGTTTCAGAAGCAGCCTCCAATTTATTTGCTGTTTTTTTGCATAAAAGAAATTTAATTGAACCAGGATTTAATTTAAATCATTCATTTTTTACTTCACAAAAAAGAGCGGAGCAGACTTTCCCATTTGACTTTGATGATAAATCAGAAATTTTAAAAATTTTAATAAGAATTGAAGAATTAAGAAACAGATTGTGTTATGGTAGAGAAAAAGAGGCTAAAGAAGCTAATGAGGCAGTAGAACTCCCATTCAAATTAAAAAAGAATTTAGAGGATAAAAAATGATACCGTACATATACGATTTTCTAACGATTTTATTTGACAAATTAAAAGATAAAAGCAAAATCAAGAATATTATACTATTTGGTAGTTTTGCTAGAAATCAGCAGCGAAAAGATTCAGATATAGACGTATTTATAGATGTAAATGCAAAAGACAAGGATATAGTAAACAAAATAGTAAAAGAATCTTTAAATGAATTTGAAGTAAAGAAAAAAGATAAATGGATGCTAAAAGGCATAGATAATTCAATTGTTCCAATAATTGATGATATTAGAGATAAACGATGGAACGAATTAAAAAGTGAAATTTCAGCATACGGAATTATTCTTTACGGAAAGTACCAATCAGATTCACAAAAAGGCAGACAATCAGTCATAATTGAGTATGATTTATCAAAAATAAAACAAAAAGATAAAATGAAGGTTTTACGCAAACTAAACGGTTATAAAGTAAAAATAGGTAAGAAAATTTACGAACAAAAAGGCTTGGTAGAAGAAGCTCAAGGAGACAAACTTTCTCTTTCCGGTGCCTTACTTTTAGACATCAAGGAATATAAAAAACCTTATGATTTTTTAAAGCAAAATAAGGTGCCCGTAAGAATAAGAAGGATTTGGCGTGAGTGATTTGTCTTCCTAATATTAACGTGGCGGTATTTCACATCTATGTTCAAGATAGTTAAAGAAAAAGGTTTATTATTAAAGATAGACCAATAACAACAATATTTTTATATTCTAGATAAAATAAATAATGCGATGGAATTAAGCCTACTTCCTTTCATACTAGAACCTCTTTTGCATTTAACTCCTTATTTTAAAAAGAAAGTTGACGCAAAGAGAAAAGCGTCACAAGATTTATTCGCAGAAAGAATTGCTTTAATTGATACACAAATTGCTTACCTAAGAGACCCAGTAAAAGGCAAGGTTTTTCATGATGTTTATTTATCAGGTACAGCAGTAGAGCTTTACTTAAAGTGTCATAGAAATATGCCTCGAGTAAATAATTGGTTAGTTCCAGAAAGATTGCAAAATGGTTACTTACAAAAAATGTATGAATTAGAAGAAGCTTTAGAAAGATTTATTCCTGGATGGAAAGGTTTTGGATTAGATAGAAAACGGTAGATTTAAAAGAGAAAGAAATATTCATTTTCGTGAGTCGGATAGCTGATTACGGGACTTTGTTATTAAATTAACAAGAGATCAAAAGCAATGTGATTTCTAAGTTCTGAGGAAGGTCCGGACATCCGTGTAAGATTAGTTTCTTATACGAAAAAGCAAGATCCTCAAAAGGATACGGTCGCGAGGTCGAGCTCCGCAACAGAAACGACACAGCCTTGAATCGCTATGATCTCTGAGGGGAGCATGTTTCAAGGATATGATGAAACGTCAAGCACGTGAGTGTTTGAGGTGCTCAAGATGAAAATCTTGACACGAGCGTCTTTGCTGATGCAAGTGCCATAGCCGCACGCATAGACAGATGTCAGCATAAATCGTCTGCATTGAGTTGCAGGATTTAACAGAATCTGGCCTATTTCCGAAAACACGAAAGTGTTTGCGGCTTCGCGGACGGAAGTCTGCGTTGCCGACTCACAGTTTTTATTATCTATAATCTTAAATATTCTAAAAAAATTAAAAAGTTATGTCGGAGTCCAAAGAAACAGTAAGATCTATTATTTTGCCGTCTTTTAACGAATTAGCTTTAAGAATTTTAGAAGCTCCTATTGAAAGACTTATTAATCAGTATGGAAGAGTTTGGAAGGACTATGCACCTTTACGTTCAAAACAATATGGTGTTTGTCTCTTACGTGATCGTTTTGCTGAATTTGAAGTTACACAGACTAAAACCTATGAAGGAAAAATAGAATACACTACAATCATAGATGGCGCAACAAGAAGTGTTGTTTTTTATAAGTCAAAAAGAGAGAGTGATAAATTTGAAGTGAATATTTACGATTTGTGGAATCATAATTGGGAAGCAAACTTTCATGACTGTTTAGCAAATTTTCTTAAGAACAATTCGGTTCATTCTTAATGCTAAAACATTTAAATATGCTTTATTATTGGGATTTTTATGAACAAAGCTTATACGATAGGAGAGGTTGTAGAAATGTTTCAAAATCAAACTAAGCTTGAAGAAGTAATGGGAAAAGCAGCAAAAGATCAAAATTATATAACTGACCCGAAAGTTACATCGGACTATGATGGCAGAATAAAGTCTATTGCGTTGTTAATTCCGAGTGAAATAAGGCGATCACTTGGATTAGAGAAGATAATAATTCGAGGACACGAAGTTCTCTTTGATCAATAAGTTTTCCAACATTTTTTATCTAAAAACATTTAAAAGGCGTTACTATCTTAATTTTTAGTTGGGGATGTAGCTCAGTGGGAGAGCACACGGTTATTTTAGCTTAATGGCATAAAATAATGTGAAACTGAAGGCTTAATGCTTTCATTCTCACTAGCGGTTGGGAGACATGAGTCAGTGCTCGTGCCGCGGGGGTTCGATTCCCTCCTTCCCCATTTATCAAATGAATTTAGAAAAAAAGAGCGGTATTGAATTTATGGGAAGAATTATTA
>CAZQLX010000040.1:0-3882 GCA_964594495.1 Candidatus Woesearchaeota archaeon
CGCACTGCTTCAGATTTGCTACAATAAACATCGTCGAGAATGGAAGAAGATTTACTTTATTGGCCTTGCCGATGCACGCCTTTGATGAGAAATACAAAATCCTTGATGAATTGATAACTTATGCAAAAAGTAAAATCAGCATAAGAAACGTCTATGTCGATAGAGGATTCTTCACTGTGAAATGTATTGATACTCTTTATCAGCAGAAAGTAAAATGGCTCATGCCCGCTGTTAAGAACAAAGCAATTCAGAAGTTAATCAAAGAAAACAATGCACCTAAAATTCTCGATTATGTCATGGGTGATACAAGATACCAGCATGTTAAATTCAAACTCGCTATTGTGAATGACCAAGAAAATGTCAAAAGAGTATTTGCCACAAACCTCAGAGTTACAGAAGATAATGCAAAGATTTTATTTCATGAATATGGCAAAAGATGGGGAATAGAAACCTCTTACAGAGTCAAGCAGGATTTCAAAGCAAGAACAACATCAAAGAAATATGTTGTGAGATTATTCTATTTCATGTTCTCTGCGTGCCTGTACAATCTCTGGATACTATCTAACATTATGGTTGGTTTGGCGATACTGAAATTCATTCCAAAAGAACCATTCATAACAGCTAAGATGTTCGGGCTAATGCTTTACACACTTTGCTCTTATCTTGATCCCGGTGGATAGCAAACATTACTCGGTAAGTGAATAAGTTTTGTTTAGTTGTAGATAGATTGATTTCTCAGATTTTTTCTAATTGATTGTGGTTTCATTCAAAATTCATGAGAATTTTATCCAAAAGACTCTTTTTTAAGAATAAAAACTATTAAATCTAACTTCAATTATAGATTTCCACAGCAAAGCTTTATCAACTTTGTCAACTACTGTGAATGAAGAAAGATATTTAAAGATTACCCTCAATTCTCTTTTTGTAGTAGTTGGCAAAGTAACAAAAGAAATGAAAACTCTACTTTGCTGATAAGATATGTTTTTGAAAAAAGAATCTCAGGTATCATAATAAATTTAGAAATTCTTCTCTTGTTAACTTTGACTGGCGTATAATTTCAAGTAATGTTCCTCTATCAATTTCTTTGTGTAAAGGAACTACTAATGCTATTGCACCTTCAGGCGTTTCTTTCCTCATTACAACATGGCTTCCTTTTTGTCTTACCGAAACAAAATTAATTTTAGAAAGAGCTTTAATAACTTCTTTGCCTGACACTCTCGGCAATTTTTTCATGGTATTTGACCTCGAAATTTACAACTATGGTGTCTCCAGAAGAAACCTCTTCAGGAATTCCCATCTCTTCAATATACACATCAACAGCTTCTTTTAAATTTTTTAATGCTTCTTCTACAGTATACCCCTGGCTCACTACATCTAGTTCAGGACATAAAGCAACAAGTTGCCTCTCTCCTTTCCGTATAATAGCTGTAAAAGATCTCATAGTTAAAAGAATAAGCATCTTTCTTTATAAAATTAACTCTTTTAAATTGATCTTGATAAAGAAAGAAAAAAATAGATTTACCTTTTCTTTTTCTCCATTGGCATCTCTTCGCAATGAGGGCAGTTTGGTTTTATTAATCCAAGAATTCCTTTCAAGACAAAGATAATCCCTATAAAGGTCGCCCAGTTTATTGCTGCTAACCAGAACTCTTTTATCAAAATCAAAATACCTAATACAAAACACATTCCAGCCCAACATTTATTACATTTCCCAAACATGCAATGCATTCTTTATCACCTCTTTTTTTAAATTAATGATTTAGATATAATTGGATTCCTTCTTTTAAAAACCTTTTCTTACCCCTATTAAAGAGTATTAAAGGTTACTCAGAGTCTTTTCTTAAAGGTGGAAACTCAGAGAGAACGCGATTTATTGTATCTCTAGTATTTTCTATTTGAGTAGCGTAAGGCTTTAAACGAAAGATAGAAATAAGAGATTGAATATAGCCTGGAACCTGAGGAAAAGAAGGAGATTCGTTGATGCGCTCGATAGTTAATATTTCTCTTTGTGTCTCATCAAACTCTCTTCTGCTAAATATTATACGGACAGTTGGATTTTGCATACGGATGTCATAGCCATTTAATGTATTTGCATTTGGAAATCCGTATGTTTTACTTAATTCTAATAAAACCTTTTCTAATGAAGGAATATTAGCAATTTCTGGGATTTCATAAACATCTCTTCTTAGATAAGTCATATTTTTGAGAAGTGAAGAAAGATATTTAAATATTTCTCTCAAATTTTCTTTCTTTAAGATTGGCTAAGAAAACTTTATAAACCTAAGGAAAAATTGCTAAGAAAATGAAAGTAGCAGTTTTATATTCTGGAGGAAAGGATAGCACTTGCGCTATTGATTTTTGCATGAAAAAAGGATGGGATATTTCTTATTTATTAAGCGTGAAACCTACTAGGAAAGATTGTTTCTTGTTTCATTTTGCAACGGTTGAGCATACTAAAGAAATAGCCGATATCCTTGAAATACCTCATATTCTCATTTCTTGTGATGTTGCTGATCCTAAAAAAGAGGCTTTATTAGTAAAGGAAGTTGTAGAGAAAAATATTGTTGATGCTGTTGTTTTAGGAGGGACTGGTTTGCAGGAAACACAGATTAGAAGCATTCAAGAAGCATTAGCACATTTAGGGATAGGCGCATTTGCATCCCATTATGGATATGAACATGGACAAATATTCAAGAAGATGATAGAGGAAGGATATGAGATTATGATAACACAAATTGCTAGTGATGGGTTAAACAAGTGGTTAGGAAGGATTATTACAAAAGAAAATTTTCCAAGTTTAGAGAAAGACAGCTTACATTACGGATTCCATATAGGATTTGACGGAGGCCCAGCTGATACGCTGGTGCTAGATGCTCCTTTCTTTTCTAAAAGATTAGATGTTGAAAAATTCCATACTATCTGGGATGATAAATATTGCGGGCATGTTGTTATAGACAAAGCAAAAATTCTTGAGAAGGTAAAAGCTGTTGCCTAAATTTTTAGGGGAGAAATTAGTTATGTTTTTTATTTACAAAATGGAAGAAAAATCAATTTTTGTACGTACATTTGGAGATTACCCTTTAATTAGAATATTGGATTTTTTGCTATATTCGAGGGACTTTGACTACCCAATAACAGAAATTGCTAAGAATGCGAATGTCAATTTCCAGACTTTAAAGAAATTATGGCCAGAATTGGAAAAAAACGAGATAGTCGTAGTTACGAGAACATTGGGCGGAGCAACTTTATATAAAATAAACACTATAAATCCTGTTATTAAAAAGATTATTGAACTTAATAACTTTCTCTGCTGGCAGTATGCTAAGAAAACAGAGGAATTAGTGGCAGAATAAGTTTCTTTTTAGAAAAGCAGATGAAAGATAGTCAAGAACTTTTTATTAATACTTATTATCAGATTGTGTGCTATAAAAGGCTATAGGAACTGCTTGATCTATTGGTTGTGTAGTTGTATCATACAAAGCTAATAGAGGAAAAGAGCCTTCCCTGACATTTAATTCTGCATAGGCTTTTAAGACTCCGTTTACATACTTCTTAGTTTCTTCAGGAAGTTTTTGTTTCCCTCTCAGCTCTTTATATTGACATGTTTCATCAAAGACACCAGAAGCGTTTTTTTCAATATTCTCCCAGTTAGGGCCATATTCTCTCACTAGACACTCTATTCTTCCGTAACCACCATTATATGAAGCTAACATTAATTCTATAGTGTTTGTTTTGTTTTTTGTATTCCCTCTTTGTGATCTAACTAAAGCAGAAACATAATTTTCTAATAAAGATAAATATTGTGTCCCATATTCGATATTACTTTTTGGGTTACGTAATTCCTGCTCTGCCTGTCTTAAGGATATTTTAAATTCCGTTTTT
>CAZQLX010000041.1:0-3844 GCA_964594495.1 Candidatus Woesearchaeota archaeon
GAGCCGAGGCGGGTATAGTATTGTACCCGTCCGAGGGAGGTGCAGTATTGTACCTCCCCCAGGCTTTGAATAAAAAATAACTTAAATAATTAGAGTTTGCTAAAATCCTGTTTTCCTTGACCCCTCAACAAGAATGGAAAACTTTTAGTTGACAAATCAATAAATCTTAAGTAAAATCACGGCAGAACTTTCAAAGGATCCGCCGATGATTAAAAAAATAATGTCTATTTTTGAAAAATTCAAAAAACCCGAAGAATATAGTGAAGATTATTTCCGCAAGGAGCAGGAGAAGGCTAGAAAATCAGTGGAAAAATTTGAAAGAGAACGAAGCAAAAAGATCGAAGCTATTAGGAACACTAAGGGCTTTAGGGAAGGTGTAATTTCAACTTGTGCTAAGTTAGAAATTTCACAAGAAGAAGCTGAAAAGATGATTGATGATGTGAGCTTGTATGATTATGAAAGGAAGGAGTTCTATATAAAAGCCAATATCGATCAAATTAGAAAGTACGTTAATTCTGAACATCCGAAGGAAATAATTTATACGAATATTAGATCTGATGATCTTGCCCAATTTGGTGATTATGCTATCGATGTGGGTAATAATGTCATGATAAGATATGACGGTTATGCACAATATCCCGGTTCTCGGGATATGGCTTCTTTTAATTTCATTCCGACGGAATACAAATCAGAATCGTTGGGAGGATATTTTTCTAAAACCAGATTTTTTCTAGAGTAGTTTTAAGAGCCCGAGGGCTCTTTTAATTACTCATAATTACTCAAATCGTAAATTCCGGCATATTCAATGGTAAATGCTGAATCACTTGAGTTTTCCTAAAACGGTGTTTTTTGATGGTGCAATTGACATCCCAAAGGGATTCATTTAATATTAGACTTAGATGAGATTCTTAAAAATTAGAGGCATACATGAAACTTGAGACAAAGAAATTAGCTTTTTTTGTTGGTAAGAAAAAACGTAATTACGAAATAGATTATCTGGTGATCAGGACATCAATATTTTCAGTGTTTTTGACTAAAAGCACTTTTGTTCTTAAGGAAGGATTAGGGCGGCTGCGATTAGTTCTTTGGTTAGGTAAGAATAATCAGATTACTAAGCAAGTGTTTTTGTGGTGATAAGTGACAAGCGACGTTGGTCGCTTTTTAATTGCTTGAAATCGTGTTAGATTCTAAGAAAGTAGGATTTCGTATTAAATAACCATAGATTTCACCGAATAAAGTTTTCCAATGTTCTCTATTGGCCCTGCGAGGAAATATTATGGAGACTGAGCTTGAGGCAAAATTTTTAGATATTAATAAAGAGTCTTTACGAGAAAAGCTGAAAAAGATTGGGGCGACTCTCGTCTATCCAGAACGCTTAATGAGGCGAAATGTTTTTGATTATCCAGATGAAAGACTTGAGAAAGAAGGAGCATGGGTTCGTGTTAGAGATGAGGGTGATGGCAAAATAACCCTTAGTTATAAGAGACTGGTAGATAGAACCCTCCAAGGTACTAAAGAAACAACCCTCGATGTAAGCAGCTTTGAAACGATGTGCAACTTTCTTTTAGCAATAGGCATGAAGCAGGATGCTTATCAAGAAACTAAGCGTGAAAAATGGGAATTAGACGGTTCGGAGATAACAATTGATACTTGGCCATGGATACCAACTTTTCTCGAAATAGAGTCGCCAACAGAAGAAAACTTGAAGAAGATTTCTAAAGATTTAGAGCTTGATTGGTTTCAAGCTATGCATGGAAGCGTAGAAACTGCGTATCAAAAATATTATGATGTGACTGAACAGGAAGTTGATGCCTGGGAATCCATAACTTTTATCCCTGTGCCAGATTGGCTAGAAGTTAAAAGAATAAAGAATAAATAAAATGAAATGAGTCATATTAATATTGAGATAAAGGCTAAATCCAAGAACCCCGAAAATATAAGAAAAATTCTTAAACAAAAGAGGGCTCGTTTTATTGGCACAGATCATCAAATAGATACTTATTTCAAAGTAGATAACGGCCGACTAAAATTAAGAGAAGGAAAAATTGAAAACTTCTTAATATTCTATCAGAGGGAAAATAAAAAAGGCCCCAAGCAATCTAATGTTATTTTGTATAAAACAATGCCGAAGAGCCCTTTAAAAAAGGTCTTAACTAGCTCACTGGGTATCTTTAAGATAGTAGATAAAAAAAGAGAGATATACTTTATTGAGAATGTTAAATTTCATATAGATAAAGTAAAAAATTTAGGCAGTTTCATTGAGATTGAGGCCATAGATAAAACAGGGGAAATCGGAAAAGAAAAGTTATTGAAACAATGTAATCAATATCTTAAACTTTTTAATGTTTCACAACCTGATCTTATATCAAAATCTTATAGCGATCTACTTGATAAATAACCTATGACCATAGAAAATCCTCAAAATATAAATCTAGAGAAAAGGGATAGGAAAAGAGAATTAATGATGGAAAGGCATCAAAGTGCTGTTATGGCCTTGGAATTAGAGCGGATCTTGGCAGAGGAGCAACCGATTACTGAATATCCAACCAGTAGGAGTCCAGAGAATAAAGAGATTTTAGCGAAGGCCTCTACTAAGTTAAAGCCCGTATTAGATAGGTTAGCCGATGCTGGCTTAATATCTCAAAAGGAAACAGTAGAACATCTAGCCTATAAATACATTGTTGAAAAAGTTACGGCCCAGAGAGTAGAGCTAGATTTGAAAGAACAAATAGGAGCTGAGGGCAAAGAACCTACTGCTCAAGAAATAGGAGCTAAGCTATTTGAGATGAGAACAAAAACTAAACCTGTCAAAGAAGTAGAAGCTGTAAGGCACGAGGGTTATTTTGTATTAGCCTTTTTCAGCGATGATGACTATTTTAAATTTATTGGCGACAAGGAAAAAGAGGAAAGCGGTGGTCTTTTCCATAGAGCAATGAGGTTTCCTAATATGTCCGTTGATGTCATTTTATCCAGAAGCGGCTGGAATAACAGAACTATAATCCACGAAAGGCAGCATTTTATTAATGACTCAATTTTTAATGATTTTGAGGGTTTTGAGCAGCAAGTTCCAGCAAAAACTGAATATCCGTTACTCTCTACTGCATATAGAAAAGCTCATAGCTCAGACGATGAAAATGAAATAGCCAAATACGGAAAGACCAGAGGGCGTTTAAATAAAGTTAAAGATGAACTTCTAGCCCGTGTTAGAGATGGAGGCAGTGAGAAGTGGTCTACTGATTTTTTCACTGAAGATTTATATGAATATCTGAGAAAAGATTTGTCCGAGGAGGAGCAAGAAGAAGTCATAAAATTGTTAGAAGAGATAAAACCAGACTTAAAAGCTGCTTATACTTATTTTAGCTACCCCATAGATGCCAGAGGAATTTTAGTCTATCATCTTATTGATATTCCCCTTATAAGGTTTCCTGAAAGAATTAGGGCCATAGTAGATTACTATAAAACTAGAATAAGCGAATTTACTCAATATGTTCCAGAGGGTAAGTCCAAAAATTCCGATGGCAGTCCTATTGATAGAGATTGGCTGGCTGAACTTCACAGACTAGGGTTAGAGCTAAGCGGTGAAAGCTATGTAGCCTCTGAACTCATATTAGGAACTAGAAAGAGTGAAAATCCAGAACAAGAGCTTAAGACTATTAAGGAGAAACTTATATCATTAAGGCAGAGATACGATGCAATATCTAAAGAGGATTAAACCCAAAGGATGCAATCGGCTGTAAATCACGCTTAATAATAGCCCAATTTATAGTTCTGAACGCATCCCTTAGCCCCTGCCCAAGGAGAAAGGTCAGGATGAAATGACTAAGGAAGTAGCTAGTTAATTAGA
>CAZQLX010000042.1:0-3565 GCA_964594495.1 Candidatus Woesearchaeota archaeon
GCTTTTTCTTTTTTTCCTATGTTAATAGCTATGAGAACTG
Organism: Candidatus Woesearchaeota archaeon; assembly: GCA_964594495.1. Taxonomy (GTDB): domain Archaea; phylum Nanobdellota; class Nanobdellia; order Pacearchaeales; family GW2011-AR1; genus CAZQLX01. The sequence continues at coordinate 41 of CAZQLX010000042.1, forward strand.
CTTCTTGTGGAGAATTTTGCTCTTTTTCTTCTAAAAACCATTTTTCTAACCCGTATTTTTGTGCAACACGAAGTTGATCTTGCCAGGCATCATTGCGCTTGTTATTAATCCGATAGATATATCTTTTAACTTCATCTTGAGTTAGAGAATCTAAATGTGGTAACATTGCGTGAGTTGCCCAATTTCCTATTTCATCATCGTGCATAAGCTCATAAGCAGAAAAGTATATTTTGGCAGCAGTTTTTGGATCATTGAAATCTAAGGCAACTTTAAACTTATCTACTGGCGACCTTACTTCATCACAAATCATATATAATTCATCTCTTTTTGCTGTTATTGCAACTTTATCTCCTTCCGTGATTATTGGAGTAAGATTTTTTATTTGGATTACTTCGGGCACATCATCTGTATTCTCCCTTAATCTTTTTTGAGTTTCAATTTCTTTTTCTATTCTGTGATGGTCTACTAAAGGATGATATCTCGATGATTCTTTTAATGCTAAATTAAATCTCCAAGATACTAAGTCTGCTTTAAATGATCTGGTTAAATATGCGACTCCTTCTTTTGCTATAGATGTGACCTCTTCTTGAAGATCATATTGTCGTGCGATTTCTACTGCACGACTCCATCTGTATTTATCGTTTTTTCTATGAGGAAGTTCGCCATTTTTGGCAGCCGTTACGTGTGCTGTTTTTAATCTGCTCTCTAAATCAGGTCTATTGGCTTTATGCATCGCGACTATTCCTCTTTCGAACTCTACTCGCTCTCTTTCGCATATAGCGACAACATTTTCCGGAGGCAAATGGGCGGCAGCAAGATCAATTGCTTTACTAGTTGCTCCTAAGCTTAGCGTTATATCGACAGCTTCTGAATATCTTTCTGTTGGAATTAAAAGTTGATTTATTGCTTCACCTTTAAGACTTGCAACCCATATTTTTGTAGAATAATCATAATAGTGCCATGTTTTGTCAGGAAATCCAGGAAAATTAGAAACCTCTTTAGGAACTTCATTTAGCTCTTTTCCTTGATCAATCTTAGGAATTGCTTTTATCATGGATATAAGATCCTCTGCTTTTCCGGTTTGTCTTGCAATTTTAAAACCAATTTGCCACTCACTTTTTTTGAAAGATTGTGATATCGCTTGATCAGCACCTTCAAACAATGTTTGAGGAAGAGATTCAACTCCTTGCTTAGCAAATCTGTATAACATATCTCCTTTAGCTTCGGGAGTTTTTAGTTTTCCTAACGCATTAAGAATTTCTGGATTTGTTACATCAAGTGTTTGAGTTTCATCAGACATAAACAATATTACGATTTAGTCTTTAAAAACAAAATGATATAGAAATATATACATTAAATAAAAGTCTTACTTGCCTTTTACCTTGCTTTTAGCTAAAGGGGTAAACTCATTCCAGGCTAGTTCAAACATTTGTTCTAACGCACGAGCGAAGAATTCAGTTGAAAGCCAGACAGCGACGTCGTAGTTTGGATGGACAGCACGATCGTCTAGAAGCATAAACATAACCTGTTCAGAATCAACGATAGCAAAACGACCGTTTAATTTAAGACCGGCTGTGTCGCGAACATCGGCGAATTTGGCTAATTCCTTAGCAACTTTTACATTATGTTCTGTTAACGGAGCAGCTATTCTAATTGTAACACCACGCTTTCTTGCTTTTTCCAAAGCCGGAAGTAAAGCTTCAAACTTTCTATTAAGACCTTCAGAAGTCGTTACAACTGTGACGGTTTTTTCAGCAGAACGAATCATCATGTCAAGATGATTGTACATATTTTGTCTTCCTCTCAAACTACCCGACAAATCAGAAGGCTCTATGAACTTAACCCCGTTTGTGAACAATGAGTTTAGCTCTTCTAGAACCTCATCATTCTTCAAATGCTCTAAACGCTTGCTTTTTTCTTGCGCATCTAACAAAAGATTTCTTTTTACTCTCTCAACTACCTCTTGAGGCTTTAATGCTACAAATTTAATTGGCTTCCCGACCTTCATTACAATGAATCCCTTCTTTTCTAGAGATTCGAGAATGTCGTAAGTTCTTGAACGAGGAACATCAGAAATATTACTTAGTTCTCCGGCCGTCGAAACACCTCTGGACAATAAGGCCGTCCAAACTTTCACCTCATAAAGATTGAGATCGAATATCTTCCTCAACCTGCTCAAAAATTCTTCTTTTATTATCATGCCTCTGGTAATAAGTTTATCTTGATAATTTTAACGAAACGTAGTATTTAAATGTTTTTACCTTTCTTTTCGAATGTGTACTCAAGAATGATGAAATTTCAGTGAAATTGATTTATCTTTAATCATGAACTGTTTATTTTTTTCACTACTTCCGTCGATAACAACGTCAATTTTTTTTGAATTTGTTCTGTCTTTCAAAAATGAAATATGATTCTCTAACATTTTTTTGAGTTCTTTATCGACGTAAATTGTCGTCTCTATAAAGTCACCTTTTTTTAGTCCGGAATTTTTTCTTTCTGCTTGAATTTTTCTCGCTAATTCTCTTGCAAAACCTTCCGCTTCGAGTTCGGGAGTCATAGTAGTATCAAGAGAGACAGAGATTTCACTAGATTTTTTAACAGAAACAGTTTTTACGTTCAACTGACGTGCAATAATTTCATGCAATGTTGAAGATATTTTTTCTGGAAAAGAAATTGAAACTTCTGCAAGCGGCCAACGCAAACCTGCCTTTGCTTTATCTCTTTCTGCAAGACCGAGCTCAATTATTTTTAAAATATTGTCAAAGTCCTTTTCTAGTTCTTCATTTATTTGCTTTTTATTTATTTTTGGCCATTCCGAAAGATGGATTGATTCTTCTTTTACGAGATTTTTCTGCTTTAAATCCTGCCATAAATGCTCTGTGAGGAATGGAATTATCGGAGCATACAATTTGAAAACACCGAATATAATCTCACTTAATATATTATAAATTTCATTAGATCTGTCACGTACTATTTGGATATATGTTCTGCTTAAAGTATTAACTACAAAATTTTCTATTTTTTGAATAACTTCTGGATACTTGTATGAATTATATAGTTCTGTTACTTCATTTACAAGTGAATTGAATTTTGAGAGTATCCATTTATCTTCAATTGTAATTTTTTGTTTTTCTTTGTCAATTTGATTAAGAAAATTGTTAATATTTAGTAAAATTGTTATAACCTTGTTAATTTCTTGGAATTCTGTCTCGTCGAATTTGAAATCTTCTCCCTTTGATGATTTTGTAAGATAATATCTTAAATGATCTCTACTAAATTTGGCAATTATATCTTTTGGAGCGGTTGCATTACCTTCAGATTTTGACATTTTTCTCTTAGAAATGTCAAGAACCATGCCGTGCACAATTATATTATCAAAAGGTTTTTTATCGAACATGATCTGGGATAGAATTATTTGTGAATTCCACCATCCTCTCATTTGATCTTTTCCTTCGATATTGAGATCTGCTGGCCAATATTTCTTTAATTGTGGGTTATCATCTGTACTGGCTACAAAGACATGAG
>CAZQLX010000043.1:0-3000 GCA_964594495.1 Candidatus Woesearchaeota archaeon
TTGTAGGAGGTCGAGCAACCAACTGAGAATTGGAAGAGGGCAGTGCTCTAGCCAGGCTGAGCTGCGAGGCTGTAGCTCAGTAAAATAAATGTGATTTAAAAAGGTATTGAGTAGAATTATATTGTGAAAGATAGAATTATTTAAAAACAATTAATGTTTGAAAGTTATATAAGTGATGAAAAAGAGGCGAGGGGAGATATTGTATCTGGGAGAATACATTTGCAGAATGCTTTGCCTGGTTTTGAAGGAACGGAAAATAGAGGATTTCAGTTACATTATACATATCCGCATGAAGGACCTTATAGTAATGTAACAACTTTTAATCCTATTACCTTTGGAGGATTCCAGACAGTTAAAGCTGTGCTGATTATCTATACACACGCCAGGTATGGGTGCATTTTGTACACTTGTAGAATTTGGTTTCTGATTCATCTGCTGAACGGGTTTGAGTGGTCCAGAAATATGCCTTCTTATTTTTACATTTTGGACAGGTTATTTGGACTTCTGGATAAGTGTTTGTTTCTGCTTCATTTACAACAGCGATCGTCTCACGTTTATTTATTTTTTCAGAAGATTCAATTTTAACCTTTTTTTTAGATTTATGACCGCAGCGACCACATATTGCCTTTCCTTCGGTTAGCATTATCATCCCACCGCATTTTTCACAAAATTCCATTTTCTTCTTACTACGTAGGGCTTTTTAACCTTTTGGTTTATAACGCAGTTACTTACAGAAACCTCGTTGCTCCGGGGAACGTTTGCCTTCGAAGAAGATAAGTTTCACCCAGCCAAGGAACGGAACTTTACCAACGGCTTTTCCTATAATTGCGTTTTCTGGGATGTTTTTCTCAAGGTTAAGTTGGTCTGCGTTTGTTCTTCCATTATCTCCCTTTGTTCCGATTGGATTATCTGTGACTATTCTATGAATAATCGGATATTTTAGACCGCCTAGAAAGATAATTATGTCTCCTTTTTCAACTTCTCCTTTACCCCACACAAAAATGATATCTCCTTTATTTAATCCATTTTTCATTGAATAAGATTGAAAGTCGGTCTTTGTGATACCTTTTGATTCATACCAAGCAGCATTTTGATCCCACCAGGAATCAAAATTCGTGCCGTGATACATAGAACAGGATTCAACAACAACTAAAGGAAGGGGAGTACCGGTGATAGCTCCGAGAACGGGGAAGAAAATGAATCGAATTATGACTACAATTAAAATTAAAGAAACAAGCCAGGATTGCCAGGTATCTTTTCTCAGAAATTGCCAAAACTTTTTTACTGCTTCTAAAGGAGTCATAAAATACTTAAGAAAAAGAGATTTTTAAACTATATGGAGCATCTCTATTGAACAGAATCTGAAGCAGGAAATGTTGTAAGGAGAGGACTGTTAGTCGCACAGTATTTTATTATTTGGTCTAGCAAATATTGATTCGTAATTGTAGTACCTATTACTCTTGGTGGTGTAGCAAAAGCAGTTCTTGTTTTAATATTTGTTTCTGAGACAGAGTAACTTGTAATTGAATTTGTAGTTCTTGCGATTATGATATCTATTCCTGGGCTAGGAATATTTGTTTTAGAAAAATCATGCGCTAAGCCTACGGTTAAATTAAAAGCAGTTTCCTGACTGTTAGGAGCTCTTAATACTCCTATGTGAATGTAATTTGTGTGATGCGGAGGAAGATTAGGAATAATATAAATTCCAATTTCGTTAGTCATTGCAAAAGACTGAAATTCAAAAGGAGGTTCATACGGTTTAAGTTCTTTTTTTCTAATTTTCTCATTTTTTAGAATTAAATTCGGAGTCCAGTATCTATTTACTTTAAGCTCTTTATTACTGTCTTCTATAGGAAGTGATTCTTTGATAAAAAGTGATTTTCCATTTGAAGTTATAGAATCAAGAAAAGAAAAGATACTTTCAGAAGTTGCATTTGTGTCAGTTAAAACAGAGAGATCAAGAGAGGCTTTAGTTGTAACGTTTTCTAATGAACTTGTTTGAGCTTGAAAAGTTAAAGGAGAAAAAAGTAGTGCGCTTACAAGGGCCGATAAAGGTAATTTGTGTTGGATCATTACTTTTTTTAGAAAAGATAATTAATAAAGATTTATATTAATCAAGATAAGATAAATTGCGGTTTTAACTACTTTTATAGATAACAAAGGGGCGGGAAAGATTATAAATGTGAGGACTTATTAATTGCATGTTGAAAAGCAAGCTCATAATCTTGTCTTTCTTTATTGTTTTACTTATTTTTGTTTTTGCTTGTTTTTCTATCGTTTCTGCAAAAAATAATGAAATAGATAAGCTTATAGAAAAATTTAAAGAGGGAGATGAAGAGAAGTTGAATTCTAAAATAGCTAAATTAATAGATAGGTTTGTTAATAAGTACGGGGCTAATGCAGGTACGAGTGTTGGTTTAACTGCTCCTTATTCTTGTTACGGGGCTTCAAGTCCGGATCTTTATATTGCAGATGGGGCGTCTGGAGTTTGCACAAGTTGTTCTACAAGTGTAACTGGATGTAGTCGAATAATTGGAAACTTGTATCAGTGTAATGATGCTTGCGTTGGAGCAGATCCAACAACAAGTATTAATCAGTTTTATTGTGCTCTTGCAGATCCGAACGATTTAAGCGCTGGAGAGCAAATGTATTGGAGTCATATGCAATGCCCCTCCGGAGAAATATGCAATGCAGGCAAATGTGAACCGTGCGTTGATGCAGATGGAGACGGAATATGTGATAATATTCCGGATAATTGTCCGATAGAACCTAATCCTAATCAGTTGGATACGGATGGAGACGGAATCGGTAATAGTTGTGATAACTGTGTTTTTTTCCCAAATCCTGATCAATTGAATACTGATGCCGATGAATTAGGAAACGCATGTGATTCTTGCCCAAACGATGATAATTTTGAAATAGATACAGACGGGGATGGAATCGATGACGCATGTGATGATTGTGTTTTAGGCGATGAGGATTCTGATGGGGTTTGTGATG
>CAZQLX010000044.1:0-1767 GCA_964594495.1 Candidatus Woesearchaeota archaeon
GAGGGAAGGCAGTCTTGCAACTTATATCAACTATAAAAAGAGAGTTGCAATTATAGTTCAAAATTCAAAAATCAAAATGCAAAATTACAATTCAAAATTTAAAGTTTTTAACTTTCAACTGTAACTTTTAATTTTTAACTTTGAACTTTTAATTAGTATGATAGACATAAAATTTATCAGGGAGAATCCACAGAAGGTTCAAGAGGCAGCAAAAAATAAGGGCGTTGATATTGATGTTAATCATGTCCTGGAAATTGATGCAAAGTATCGTGAACTTTCCCAAGCGGTGCAAAAGCTACGGGAAGAGCGCAATCGGTTTGCTAAGGAACAAAATATCGAAGAAGGAAAAAGAATCAAAAATGAGTTAGAAATTCAGGAGCATGCTCTAGCTGCTGTTTCGCAAGAACTTCAAGAATGGTTATATAAAATTCCCAATCCGCCTAAGGCGGACGTAAAAATTGGCAAAGATGAGTCAGATAATGAAGTACTTAAAAAGTATGGCGAGCCAACAAAATTTTCTTTTACTCCAAAAGATCATGTAGGGCTTGGAGAAGCATTAGATATTATCGATATTAAACGCGCAGCAAAAGTTTCGGGATCACGTTTTGGATATTTAAAAAATGATGCAGTCCTTTTGGAGTTCGCACTCGTTCAACTGGCATTAGAAATTCTCATTAAGGAAGGATTCAATCCAATAATTCCACCTGTTCTCATTAACCAAGAGATTACTGAAGGACTTGGGTATTGGCAAGCTGGAGGGAATGAGGATTATTACCTTGTTGGTGAACCTGCAGAAAAAAAGAATTTCTATCTTGTAGGTACAGCAGAACATTCAATAGTTCCGATGTATAAAGATGAAGTTTTGCAGAGTAGAATTCTTCCCTTACGATATGTTGGGTTCTCATCGGCGTTTCGGCGGGAGGCAGGTTCTTATGGGAAAGATACACACGGTATTTTACGAGTTCATCAATTTGATAAGGTGGAAATGGTTTCTTTTGTTGCCCAAGGAGAAGATGATAAAGAGCATGAATACCTTTTATCCTTAGAGGAAAAGCTGTTTCAACTTTTAGATATTCCTTATCAAGTAGTTAAAATGTGTACAGGAGATTTAGGATTTCCTGCAGCTAGGAAATACGATATAGAAGCATGGATGCCCGGTCAAAATAAATATCGAGAGGTTACTTCAGTTTCAACAGTGACTAATTTTCAGTCAAGACGACTCCATATAAAATATCAAGAAGGTGATCAAAAAGAGTATGTTAATATTCTGAACGGAACAGCATTTGCCATTGGTAGAACAATTATTGCGATTTTAGAAAATTATCAACAATCTGATAGTTCAATACTTATTCCAGAAGTGCTACAAAAGTATATTGGTAAAACTCACATAAAGCCTCAACAGTAAATTAAATATATTGTTCAACAATTTAACAATTTAGCAATGTAACAATTATTTTTTCAAATCTAGCTTCGAAAATTTGTAAAATTTTAGCCACAATTATAAGAAAAAAGTGATAAAAAAGTAACAATTTTACTTTGTAATTTTTGCTTTCATAGCAATCTAAATTGTATACTTTGAAGCAAAGAAAAATGCTTGACAAAATGTAAAAAATATTTCACAGTTGTTGTATAAGACTTTGTCTTAAATCTGCCCGTCTTTCGCCTTAAAACTAAAGGCGGAGAAAAAAGGGGGTGATTTCATCCATGGCAAAGAAAAAAAAGAAGAAAAAGAGATAAAATTGGTATGCGTCCGCCAACTGGCGGATT
>CAZQLX010000044.1:1777-2537 GCA_964594495.1 Candidatus Woesearchaeota archaeon
TTTTGGTGAGGGGTTTTTTTAGAGCCTCTATTGTGGTAAAATGTAGTTACATGCTATCCTTTTTAAACAAGTTCTTCGGAGGAAATGAAAAGGAGATACAAAAGCTTACTCCCCTTGTTTTGGAAATAAGCGCATTTGAAGTAACAACAAAAAAACTTAAAGAAAAAGATTTCGCTAAAAAGACAAAAGAATTCAAGGAGCGTATTGCAGATGGAGAGTCTTTAGATCTTTTATTGCCGGAAGCTTTTGCCTTGGTTAGAGAAGCAGCGCGTCGTACTATTGGACAACGTCATTTTGATGTGCAGTTAATGGCGGCCACTGTTTTATCACAAGGAAAAATTGCCGAGCAAAAAACAGGAGAAGGTAAGACACTCTCTGCTGTTCCAGCACTTTATTTAAATGCACTTTCTGGAAAAGGCGTTCATCTTGTTACCGTTAATGATTATCTTGCTCGTCGTGATGCAGGTTGGATGGGGCCGGTATTTTACCTTTTAGGACTGTCGGTAAGTTCTATTATTAGCGAAAATTCATTTCTCTTTGATCCATCTTATGAAAATAAATCAGCAAAAGATTTTCGCCTTACGCACCTTAAGCCAATTAGTAGAAAAGAAGCATGCCAAGCAGACGTGGTATACGGTATTAACTCAGAGTTTGGTTTTGATTATCTTAGGGATAACATGGCAACAGATATTAATGATGTTGTTCAGCGAGGTCATCATTATGCAATAGATGATGAAGTTGATTCAGCAATTATTGATGA
>CAZQLX010000045.1:0-2371 GCA_964594495.1 Candidatus Woesearchaeota archaeon
ACCTTAATCTCGCCAAATAAGCCTCAATTAATGCCGTTGATTCATTAAGCAACCCTATTCCCTTATCAATATCTCTTCTCAATTTATCCTTATCAACTTCATCTAATCCTCTCAAAGCTCCTCGCATGTCCTCATAAGAACCCATGATAAACCAATCATAAAGATTTTTAAAAAGTTTTTGGTTGTATTTTTCATGCCCTGATGGCACAATGGTACTGCATCCGCCTCGAAGTAAGTTTTGCCTGAACTATCAGCAAGCTGACAGAAAGCGGAGTCCTTAAGGACATCCAGGTTCGATTCCTGGTCGGGGCGTTCTGACTTCGGGTTATATATATCCCGAAAAGAGGCAACGCTTTTAATGGATATATAACTTTTCCTTTGATGAAATACATTTACTTAGACCAAAATTGGTGGATTTATCTAGCTAAAGGATGGTATGAAGGAAAAGGAACATTGTATGAATTAGTTTCTAAAATAAGGGGTAAAATAGATAGTGGAGACCTAATAGTAGTTCTTTCTTTAGTAAATGTCTTAGAAGCCAGAAAAATAGAGAATAAAGAAAGAAGAGAAAAGTTATTGAATTTTATGGTAGATTTTTCTAATGGAAATGTGATTTCTCCTTTTACAGATTGGGTAATTGAAACGGAAGTTCTAAGTGTGATTTTTAAAAAACTTGGTAAAAATGGAATTGATATGAAATCAAAGATTATTGGAAAAGGTATATCCTTACTTATTGGTGCGAAGCCAACTTTAGTAGGAGATATTCCAGAAGAAAAAAAGAAAGAAATTATTGAAAAAATTAATTCTGTTGAAACAATGAGGATTATATTACCTTCTAGGAAAAGTTTAGGAGAAGATGCTATAAAAGAAGCTGAAAAGTTTGAAGAGGTTCGTAAAAAAGAAAGAACTATTAAAGATAAAGAAATTCAATATAAGGTAGTTATGGGAAGATTCTTACATGACTTTATCTTCCCAAAAATAATACTAATTTATTCAAAACTAAATTTACCAAAAGAATTTATTGTTAAAGAACTTAAGAATAAAGATGATTGGGTAAAATTTCTCCAACAATTTCCTGCAAGTTATAGCTATTTTTCTTTAACTGATTTAAGGGACAGAGATTTAAGTAAGAAAATTGAAGATAACGATTTGTATGACTTGTTTGGTTTTACTATGGGGGTTTCTTATTGTGATGTTTTCTTTGGAGAAAAGAGATTTGTAGCCTTAGCTAAACAGGCAAAACTGGATGAGTTGTATAATACAATAATAACATCTTCTCTAGATGAATTTAAGAAAGCAATTTTTTAACACTTCCAATATTTAGATTAAGTTTTTTCCCTATCTGATTTTTTGTTTAATCTTCCATATTTACTGAAATGATTATTGTGTAGAATTAGTTTCGTTTTGGAGTGTGGAATTATCAGGGGTAGAATTAACATCTTCTTGAGGAGTTTCAATTATAGGGGCAATACATATATGATTTTCTACTATCTGACCCTCTTCACAGTTTAAGTTTTTGCATTCACTTCCCTCACCAGTTGTTATATCACAAAATTGGTCATCTTTACAGGTTTGGTTATTATCACATTCCCAATCAGATTTGCTTATCACCTGCACTTGCTTGAAATCGTTCCCCTCTGGACTGCATTGCTCTTGACTACAATCTAAAATCCCATTTGAACTCACACCTTTACAAATAGCACTCTGGGAATTAACTATAAGACAAATTTGATAATTGAGCATATTCCCTTTCGGTTTAGGCAAATTAGAGATATCTAAATTAAATGATTGTGGTGCTCCACTAGAAGAGACTATTGAAGATAAATCTGAAGATGAAGCGAAAACGATTCCATCACTTCCCCTTAATTTTATGCTACTTACTTCAAAATCAATATCTCCATCATTAGTAATGCTAACCATAGCCGAAGCACTTTGCCCTTCTATACATTTATTCCCCTCACAAGTTAACTTTAGAGTGCTATCAAATAAGGTATTTTTTGCAGACGGTAAAATAAAAATAATGAATAAAACTACAATAAGAACTAGCATAAAGGCTACACCCATAATAATCCCAATTTGTCCTTTATTATTCCCCATTTTGGTTGAAAGAAAAGATTATATTTAAGCGTTGCCTTTTTTCGGGATATATACAACTCGGCGTTCTGACTTTTTGAGAACATAAATCATTAAAAACAAAAAAATAATCTTTGTTTAATGAACATTTCGCAGAACGAGAGGGACCACATCAAGCTTCTTTTCAATAACGGTGCGTTCATTCTTCCGGGAGAGGGCAAGGCATTTGAATCATATACCTCTGGAACAATTGGCCCATATTATGTGAAATCGGAAAATGTTATGCGCAGCGGAACCG
>CAZQLX010000046.1:0-2361 GCA_964594495.1 Candidatus Woesearchaeota archaeon
AGCTATAAAAGGCAGATAAAATAACCTCTTTTGGTTTTTCATCTAATAACACACAAAATGAAATTTATAAACTTTGTTGAAGTCCTTAATTGCTTAGATTTCTGAAACTACGACGACATCTTTTAATTACAATTTTAATAATTGCCGAATTATCTCAATCGTAGAGAAATATTATTAATTGAATTATTATCTCGAAGGTAAATTGAACATATTTGGCTATTCTTTTAAACTAACATGTAAAATTCAAGGATTTTTACTTCATAACGTAAGTAGATATTGAAGTCCTTAGAAGTTAGGCAAATATTTATAAATGAAAAAATCTTAAAATACTATATGGGCTTTTTATTCAAGAAAAAAGAGGCACCAGAGGAATTGCCTACCCTCGCTTTTGAAGAAATTAATAAAAATTTAGATGTACCTGAAAAACAACTTCCTAAATTACCAAAAATAGAAAACAAATACAAACTCCTTCCATCTCAAGATTTTTCAGCATTCTCTGCTAGCCAGCCTCAAAATGAGGATGGTCAAGGGTATTTCAAAGAACTGATAAAAAGCATTACTCAGGAAACACAAAATGTTAGTAAATTAGACTCTTGGTATAAAAACAAATTTATGCCGGAAGATGTTGTTTTCCAGATGCGAGAATACTGGCAAAAACAGCAACCCGAGATTCTCCTAAGAAATATCAGCGGGGAATTAAAAAATAAGTTACTAGAACAGACAAATAAATTACACAATTTAGAAAAAGAATGGCAGCAGGTTTATTTTAATCTCGTGGCTAAAGAGGAAGAAATCAGAAAAGAAGAGAAGGGCCTTAAAGACTCGTTGTCAGAATTCATTTCTCTCTATAAAAGATCCTTAAAACCTTCTCCTAAAGAAAAAGCTAGAAAAAATTAGTTTATGAGAATAGCCAATCACTCATAATTTGCCTTTGACGTAATAATATTTCTCTACAATTAAGAAAATTAAGCGGTTTTTGAGTTGTAAATAAGATCGTAGTATAACGCAGGACATAAAAAATTGAACATCGCCTTTATGTCCCGCGAATATATAGTGAATGATACCAGTAGAATATTTCTTTCGGAAAATAAATAAACATCCATAGCTATATGGATGTTAGAGAATAGTTGGGGGAACGTTCCATAGCCACTTCCCCCAAACCCCCATCGGCAATTATTATCACATATCACTTGATGGGCGGGCAGAGAATGATTGTAAGGAGGTGAACAAAAATGAACCTAGAACAAATACACATTGGATTTGATACACATAGAGAAACAATTCATGGAACAGTGTTAGATAAAAATGGAGGAATAATTAAAAGTAATTCATTTCCGAATACAAGAGAAGCATTGCAAGATTTCGTGAAAGACTTTCCAACATGGAACACAACAATTGCTATCGAAGCCTGTAATTTCTGGAGAGGATGTCACAAGATACTTAAAGAAAAAGGATATGTTGTAAAATTAGCAAATCCTGTTACATGTCATAAGATAGCTCATGAAAAGAAGACTGATAAAGTTGATTCTAAAATTCTTGCTGATTTGTCAAGAGTAAACTATCTTCCTGAAATATACATTCCTTCTGATGAGATAAATGCTTTGCGAGATTTAACAAGGCATAAGATGCACTTTACAAGATTTAAGGTGAAGATACAAAACAAGATTAAATCTTGTTTGTCCAGAAACGGAATTTCTTATGAAGATGATCTTTGGAATAATGAAGGTTTAATGTGGCTAAAAAATTCTAAAGACTATGAGATAGAAAGTTATCTTCGGCTTTATAAAAACATAGTAAAAGAAGAAGGAGTAATAAAAGAGAAGATAGAAAAAGTCGCTCAGAGTAAAAAAGAAACAACACTTTTAGAAACAATTCCAGGGGTTGGGTACTTTGGAGCAACTTTGATTTATGCAGAGATAGGAGACATAACGAGATTCGCGACAGTAAAACATCTTCATGCATATGCTGGTGTTGCCCCAGGGATTTATCAATCTGGAACAAAAACAAGAATGCCTTCGAGGAAGTCTGTGAATTATTGGCTGAAATGGATTGTCATGCAATGTGCAGGCAGGGTTACGTTAAAAAACACAAAACCAAACAAATTGAGAAATTATTATCTTAAGATTAGAGATAAAAAAGGGTGGAAGACTGCACGAAAAGCAACTGCTAGAAAATTGTTAACAATTGTTTGGTATGTGTTGAATAAGAATATTCCATATCGTGAATCATAGTCCTTTTAGGGCAAGGGCAACCCCCACTTATGATGTATGAGATGAAGCCTCTTGAGAGGTCGAATCATCTGTGAATGATTGGGGCGCCCTTTACCACTAGCTATCATAGGCACAAAGCCTCTAAAGACGA
>CAZQLX010000047.1:0-2150 GCA_964594495.1 Candidatus Woesearchaeota archaeon
GTGGGCACATTGAGAAAACCGTTATGTTCTTCTCAAATACCATTCCTGTATATTCTGTCGGAAAGCATGTTTTGAATATTTTTTCTACATCTTCTTTTATATCACCTAAACCTGAGAAAATTTCATTATATACTCTCGCAACTCTCGAGGGAGTTTCTTTAAAATTTGGATCATTAAGATCTAATCCTAGTCCTTTCTCAAGTATTTCTTTAAAATATTCCTCAATTGCACCTTCATCAATTCCGTTATTTTTGTTTGCTTTTTCCATTGTCTATACTTCAATTTCTTTACTTTTATCTAAGTTTGATATCTGGGCATTAAATTCTTTACAAGAAACTTCGTGCTCTTCTGCTAATTTTCTTTCTTTATATAAAACCCTACAAAATTTACACCTAAAATATTTCTTCCCTTTATGTTTAAATTCTATTACCATTTTCTCACTCCACACAACACGCCATTTCATCTAAATTCTGGTCAAAGCTTTGTGCGACTTTTTTAATCATCTCGCTTAGCGTTGGAAACACATGAACAGTATCTCTTATATCATAAATCGTCATTTTATTTTTAATTGCATAAGTAGCAGTTGTGATTATATCGGCTGCCATTGGTCCAATAATATGGACTCCAATAACAACCTTTGTTTCTGGGTCAACAACCATCTTGATTAAACCTCTTTCATCTTTAATTGCTGCTGCCTTTTCTACATGGTCTAGTGTTATTGTTCTGCACAAGCAAGTATTATATTTTTTCATAAATTCTTCTTCTGTAATACCTACAGCAGCAACCTCTGGAGAAGTGAAAACAGCGTGAGGCACTTCATTATAATTTATCTTTTTCTTTGTATTTTCAAACATATTAAGAACAGCAAAATTTCCCGCCTTAGCAGCCGTCGTTTCCAAAGGCATTAATCCTGTTACATCTCCTGCAGCATAAATATTTTTTTGAGAAGTTTGCATATATTCACTCACTTTAACAAATCCCTTTTCATCAAGTTCAATGTCTGCTTTTCCTGCTTTAAGAGTTTTTGTACGGGGTTGCAAACCCGTTGCAAGCATTAGCTTCTCAGCAGTTAAAACTTTTCTTTTACCATCAATTTCAATATTTAATTCTATTCCATTTTTTATTTTCTTTACTTCTTTTATATCTGTTTTCGTATAAATCGTAATTCCTTCCTCTTCTAGATATTTTCGCAATTCTTCTCCAAGCATAGGATCAAATTTTGGAATGACTCTTTCTGAACGCTGGAGAATAGTAACTTTAATTCCAAAATGATGGAATATTTGAGAGAACTCCATTCCTAGTGGCCCCCCTCCTATAATAATTACAGATTTTGGTTTTTTCTTCAGATTAAGAATATTAACATTTGTGATAAAATCAATTTTGTCAATTCCTTTTGTAGTAGGAATAAAAGTAGATGCTCCTGTTGCTATAAGAAAATATCTCCCTTTAAATGTCTCATTGCCAACTTTTACTGTATGCGAATCCACAAAAGAAGCCAATCCTTCCTTAAAGTCAACATATTTCTGTTTTTCAATTACATTCTCGTAATTTTTACTTCTAAAGTTTTGCACCATTTCATTCGTTTCTTTTAAAGCTTCAATAAAATCAGCTTTACCTTGCAATTTTATTGCTCTAAACTGACTTCTTAATGCATAATAATACTCCTCGCCTTGATGGAGCATTATTTTACTTGGCACACAGCCAACATTCACGCATGTTCCTCCCAAAGGCAATATTTTCTCATAATTAATAAGAAGAGTTTTCTTTTTCAACTTGTTTGCTGTATTAGCTGCTGCAAAAGCTCCTGCTCCTCCGCCGATAATGATTAAATCATATTCTTCAGTCATTTTGAATAACCCCGCAACTTTCTAATCTTTCTCTGTATTTCTGAATGTGCTTATCAAACAAATCAACTATTGGAACTATGGTTTCTTCATCAAGAGCATACTCTCTAAAATTACCATTTTGAGTTACTTTGACAAAACCACAATGCTCCAAGCACCTAAGATTATGAGATACCCTGCTTTGTTCAAATCCTGTTTTGTTGCATATTTCTGTAACTATAAGGGGTTTCTTTTTTAAGAGTTGAATGATCTCTAACCTCGTCTGATTTGAAAATGCTTTGAAGAATAACTTATGAAGATTATCCA
>CAZQLX010000048.1:0-2071 GCA_964594495.1 Candidatus Woesearchaeota archaeon
TTGAATTTCTAAATAGCTTAATGCCAACATCTAAAATCAATTTACGCACATAGCAAGACACGATTCTCTCTGTTCTTTCACACGAATCGTGCATTCTTTCTTTTCATTTTTAGCTTCCCTTTTGCACTCACTTGCTTCTACTTTTGCTTCTGTTTGGCACAATTTGCGTTCAGCGTTATCCACTAACAAATCACATTCTAAAACCCGCTCACCAAAATCTTTCTTACATCTCCCAGCATTAATCCCATACTCATCGCTACACCCTCTTTTATTCTCCTTGTATGCAACTTTACACTCACCGCAAGACAAAGAAACACAAACCCCATTATTACATCCTGATGAACACTCTTCTATAACTCTTTCTTCTATTGTTTGTGAACAAAAACTCTGCAAGGTTCCAGGGTTATTGCAGGTAAAACTAATAAAGTTGTGAGTTACCTTATTCTCTGTGCAATAATTATCACCAATAAATCCATCAACACCGCAATCACTATTCACATTACAACTTGCTTCCCCACATATAACTTCAATAGGTCTTGCTGCAAAATTATTTGAGAGGTTAATATCATCTGGAATTTGAGCATCAACCCTTATGTTGTAATTACCTTCTGTTAAACTCACATTCACTGTTCGAGATTTTTCAGAGGTGTCCCCAGGATTAAAGTTATTAAGCGGAAGATGATTAAATAACACCTGTCCAATGCTACCATTAAATGTAACATTCTCAACAAACTCCCCAAAATTCTTAACTTTTATTATTATCTTATATTTTTCATTGCATTGTAGTTGATCTCCAAAGACAATACTTCCATTTTGGTGTTCAATTTTAATATTATTTACAGAATTTGAGAAATTTACAAGCCCAACATCATGATTCTCAATCTGTGCACCAACACTAAAAGCAAGCAGTAAAAGAAACATACAATAGATCAAGAAATAAAGAGAAGATCTATGTGGTAACCTTCTTGTTATCATTTCTCAACAACATTTCATTACTTTATATAACTTTTCTTCATATAAATTAAAGTTCCGATAAGATTAAATAAGTTATTCGGTTTCATCTAGCATGCCACAAATATCTCAAAAAACCAAAGACAAAATCTCCGAGCAAATTCTGCATTACCTATTTATAATATCGCCAGAATCTGCTTTCACTAACACAGTAGCATCAAGCACAGCGCGCGATGAGGAGTTCACAAAAGTTCTTCTTCTCGATCTAAAGAAAAAAGGCCTCGTCATAGAGATAAACAAAAATTCTAAGGGAATTAATTACACAAAACGACAGCGCTGGCGTCTATCTAATCAAGCCTATGAAGCCTATAAAAAACACCAAACCAATCACAATAATATTTATATCCCCAAAGAGTTTGAACTCTAAATGGGCAGTTTAATAGAAATAAATGATACGTTAAAAATATCAAAAGAAAGGGGCTTTCCCCAAGAACTTAATCTTGAAGCACATATTATACATCCAGATACATCCTTTGAGAAAGTAAAAGGAAAAAGATTCCCATTTCGGAATAAAGATCAAAGATTATACCATCGGCCACCAACTCCCGTCTTGTTAGTTGAAGAGATGTCAGATGGCAAGTGGCTATATTGGGGCAGAGCTCTTATACACAATCCCGTAATAGATACTGATAATGATATGACGCGGGGCGAGTACGAGATAATAAAGATTTTTGATCCAGAATTTCAACGTTTAGCTACAAAAAACTTATCACCCGAAGGAAAAAGTTATTTTTAGGTGATAAAGACCATGGATCCAATAAAACAAGCCTTTACCAAAGCAAAGCAAGACATTCTCAATTTACAATCAGAGATATTCACCTTAAAAACCAACATCGATGAAATAAAATCCATTCTGACTAATTTAGTTAATATCTTAGAAGCTCAAAATACCCAAAAAGCAAATTCCATAGATGCCCAAACAGAAACCCCGACAGATGTAGCTCAAAATCAGTCAATCCAACAGATAAATCCAACAGATCAAGCAGTTCCAACACATATTCCAACAGATAAACAGCCTTTATACAGTGTAAAAGAGCATTATTCAATAAGTTCCATAGGA
>CAZQLX010000049.1:0-1540 GCA_964594495.1 Candidatus Woesearchaeota archaeon
GTTATGTGGAGAGCTTATTGCAGAGAGTGATACAGAAACCGCAGATTAATCTAAGATTACTCTAATCTCGTATCATTTTTAAGTAACAAATAGCTTTATAAATTGTTGGCTTAACTCACTTCTATGTTAGATTTTTCAGATGTTAATATTAGAATCCATGTATTGTGTGGGATGCAAGAAGTGGTAAATTCAGAGCAAAAAGCATTCTCTCAAAGATTAAGGGAAAAGGTATTAACCCCTGAAGAAGTGGTTGTTCAAGATTTTGTAGATTCTTTGGCATTTAAAGAAGGGGCTTGGTATAGACCTTCGCATAATATTATGGTTCCTGCAGCTTGTGCTGCTATTGTTAGAGATGAAAATGCTGCAAGAGACCTTGTTTATGCTGCACAGCTTCACGACACAGGCTATGCTTTCTTGAGAATTGGAAGTAATTTAGCAGGGCCTGATTGGCAAAACGTTGATGCAAGAATAAGGCATATGAATCTTGGCAAGGTTTGTACTCAGCATTATCTTTCAATGCTTTCAGAAATGGGGGTTATAAATTTAAGCCAGGATAGGATAGGAAGATTGGCGAATATTGTTGGAACTCATGATAATCCTTATCTACAGATTCCTCTTAAAGCGAGAGATAAAAAAATTTTGAGAAGTGCTGACAGGACTTTTGTTCCAAGTGCATTAAGCTGGTATAAAGATTTTTTTTCGTATTTAAGTTCAGAAGAGCATTTGAAAGGAACCCATGAACTTGGGATTGAATTAAATCCAAGAACATTTTTTGGAATAAGGGTTGCTGCATTTTATGAAGATGATAACCCTATTGGTGAAATTTCAGTTGATAGAAGGCTAAGAGGCTTTAATACTGAAGGGTGTGAGCCTTCTTATACTCTCACTGAAAGCATGATTGTTGATTCTATGTTTAGAAGTAGATGGGAAGAACTTGCTGCATTATCTGAAATTGAATACCCAGATGAATTTTTAGGAATGTTTGAAGCTGCTTATTTTAGTGAGATGGATAAGGTTCTTTATCTTGCTGCAAAAAAGTAAAGATTAATCTAAAATTCTTGTACTGGGGATTTGGTTTCTGAAACCGAAATTCTTTTAAATAACCAAATAAATGGTTTATATGAACCAATAAAGTGGTTAATATGATAACAATAAAACAACTTAAGATATTTGAAGTCTTTGTGAAGAAACCTTTTGCGGAATATACGCGAAAGAGGGTTAAAAAAGAATCAAGAGGAAAATCAAATAATACATTAGCTTTAACTATAAATGCCCTAAAAAAAGAGGGCGTATTACTTGAGAAGAAGGTGGGAAAGTCTGGTCTTCTCACTCTTAATCTTGATAATGAGATTACATTTTATTATCTTGGGCTTTGCAATACTAACAGAATTTCTCCCCTTTTGAAGTTTGCTTTAATTCATCTTAAAGAAGAAATCGCTGAGATTACACCATTTTATTCGCTTGTGATTTTTGGAAGTTATGCGTCTGGTGAACAAAAGAGAAAATCAGATTTAGATGTTGCTATTTTTATTGAGGATGA